>JAKQFQ010000186.1 GCA_029558315.1 Bacillota bacterium | reverse complement strand
TAACAGAAGAAGCAGAAATGTCCAAGAAAACCATTGAGGCTTGGAATACCATGCTGGAAAATGATCTGAAGAAGAAGGACATGGAGAAAAAGAGAAGCCAGGCTGCTCCTGATAAAAAAGCCAAGAAAAAAGGACTTTTTTAATGACAAGAGCAGGCTAGCGCATCAACGAATAATTCTAATGAAAGATCATCCATTATCAGCCTTTTAAGACTGTTAATATTAATTGAGGTCTCATGTTGGCGTGAGTCAGCATGACAGATGAAGATTGTGTTAAAATCACATCCCGCACATAATCCACCATGAATTTTGCCATATCTGTATCACGAATTCTAGATTCGGCTGCCTGCAGGTTTTCGTGTGCAATATCAATCCCTTTCATGGCTGCTTCTAAACGATTCTGGAATGCACCTAAATTAGCTCTTTGTCTGCTGATTTCCTGTACGGCCAAGTCGGTCTGTTCGATAGCCTTATTAGAACCTTCCACTGTTAAATAATCCACTTTCAGCTGTCGTGAATCCCCTGCTCCATCTGCTATTCCAAGCATTTGAGGTGAAACATTCTGAATAAAGACCTTTTCTCTTTGATCCACATTTGCACCTAAATGAATGGTCACTCCGCCTTCTGGCTCTTCCAATGGATATGGTTGATCCTGACCAGGTTCAATCCCATCCACACGGGCATGGGTGGTGGGATCAGCGTGATCCTGTCCACCACGCAATAAATTCTTAGTGTTAAACTCTGCGTGGGAAGCAATCCTATCCAGTTCATCCACGAGCTGGGAGATTTCTACTTGAATTTGCATACGGTCAGATGCGGTATAAATCCCATTGGCAGACTGTACTGCTAATTCCCTCATTCGCTGAAGGATATCCCCCATGGCCTGCAAATACCCTTCTGCTGTTTGTACCAGTGAAATTCCATCCTGCACATTTCTTGAAGCCTGAGCTAAACCACGAATTTGTCCACGCATTTTCTCTGAAACAGCCAGACCCGCGGCATCATCCGCAGCTCTGTTAATTCTTAGACCAGAGGCGAGTTTTTCTGCTGTTTTGTCTGTCTGATCAATTCGAAGAAGAAGATTGCGATGCGCATTCATTGCGCTGAGATTATGATTGATAATCATGGGTCCCTCCAAGGTAGATAAAGTTAAATCCATTTAACTTATTGTGTTTGAGCTGGTTTATTTTTACTTAACGCCCCATTCACCCACGAATAGAAC
>JAKQFQ010000183.1 GCA_029558315.1 Bacillota bacterium | reverse complement strand
GTTTATGAAATCAGATCCAAAATGCATTCACTTTTACCCGGAAAAAGAAGGGGAATCCTTCCTGTTTGCATGTAAATCTATCTCAAAGGGTTATGATCTGAATGGAATATCCTCCACTGACGCTCTTTGAATGGGTAAAATATCCGGTCACGATTGGATCGCACCCAAAGATTACTGATGGAGTTCTAACTCTTCCCCAGAAATTTTTTGATATTCTGGAAGAATGTGATCCTAAGCAGCAAATATTTGCAAGAACGACAAAAACGCTTACCCCCATCAATATGGTAGGAGTAATTCGGATTGGTGGTGTAACTATCCAGATTTTACCAAAGTTATTTCGTGACCATCTGAATGAGCATAAAGGAATCATATCACGAAACCTTGCAGTAATGCTCGGTTATACCAATCTCAAACCTATATCAATCGATCTAGCATCCTTGGATCAGGAAGATCTGGATATGCTGGAATTATTCCTCAAGATTTTTGCAAAGCAACTTCACCATCTTCTCTTTCGGTGTCAACACCGGCAATATCTGAACAGGGATGAACATCTGAAGTTTATTAAGGGTCGAATTCAGGTCAATAAATATTGGAATCCCGCACAGTTGGAGAGAATTCCCTGCACTTTTAAAGAACTGACACAGGATACTCTTCTCAACAGGATCTTTAAGTTTTGCGCCACTCTGATGTCCCGGCACACACAAAATGAGGAGACGAAGGAGCATCTAAAGGGAATTTTACAGATCCTGGAACCAGTTACGTATACTCATGTTACCTCATCAGAAACCAGATTCGTCATTCTTGACCGGTTGACAGAA
The DNA here is from genome assembly GCA_029558315.1 of Bacillota bacterium. GTDB lineage: Bacteria > Bacillota > Clostridia > Lachnospirales > Lachnospiraceae > NK4A136. The sequence continues at coordinate 456 of JAKQFQ010000183.1, read as the reverse complement.
CAGTTTGCCCCTTTGCTCCGGTTTTGTGAGATTTATCTCAGGCATAGCACCATTACCTTACAGGCATCACAGGTTGAGATCTTCTCTCTTCTTATCCCAATGGAAAGAGTCTTTGAACAATTCATTTCAGGAGTTTTATCAGAACAGTCACACATTCTTCCTGAAGGAACAACTGTTTATTCACAATACCCAGGGGGACATCTCGCTCAAACCCTTGACGGAAGAGGTATTTTTGAATTGAGGCCTGATATCTTTATTGATCATCCTCGCATTCCGGTCATCATTGACACGAAATATAAAATGCCTAAAAAATCATCTTCGAATTCTGGTATTAAACAATCCGACATTTACCAGATGTTTGGATATGGAGCGAAAAAGAATGTTCCAGCCCTGATGCTCCTCTACCCGGACATTGGAGAGAAAATTGATATTGACTTGGAATTTTCATATGACAAT
>JAKQFQ010000166.1 GCA_029558315.1 Bacillota bacterium | reverse complement strand
ATAACGTAAATGCTACCGTCTGATAAGGCTCTCCATCTTGCATTTCAAAAAGACCATACCCAATCCCTGCTCCCACGCAACTTACAAGTCGAGCAGTCTGCCCAGGACCAAGAGGTAACTGAAGAGCACTGGCTGTAAATGCCGGACGGGGTAACCACTGTCCAGTGAGAGCTTTTTCACCTTCCTTATCAAGTGAAGGAACACGACCAAAGAAGTGATCAAATTTTCCCTGTGCCATAAGCATTCCGCTGAGGCACATCATTACTGCAAAAATGATTAACTTTTTCATATTCTTGTTTAAGCTTTGCTCCCGCCTGACACAAAAATTGTAAAGGTGTTACTTATGGCAGTTTTTGAACCTGCACTAAATCCAATACAAAGAGTGCAATCCTCATAATCTCCTTTTGGTGTGGCAACAAGAGTAAATGTCTTATCGGATGTTCCCGTTGAAAATGCAAATGATTGAGATCCACTTGATACAATTTCATCTGATGCATTTCGTATATCCCAATAGATTCTTATAGTGAGTGATCCTCCAGTAGTTGTTGTACTGAATGTTACATTAGGTGTAATTACACTATTCGGTTCCTGCGGGGAACTAATCGTATCAATATGATTAAGAACAATAAGGACACTATCAAACTCATTTGAAGAAATAAACTCATCTTCGTCATCCTGTAAATACACATGAAGATATTTTCCTGTATATGTAGGATAGGTGATTCCGGGAATTGTTTCTGTATGTGTTCCTGCTGCAAATTCTATTTCAACCGCGGTCTCTGCCGTTACGGCAAGATTTCCCGCAGCATCAGAAGAAAAGTAATAACAGATATTAGCCGTCTTTGCTTCTGCGGCAGCATATTCAAATGTGGCAAACATAACAGTTGCATATCTTCCATCTGCTATTGTATCTATATGGTTAAGTACAACTCCAAAGTCTTCAGAAGAAGGAACGTTACCCTCATTACCGGGGATATAACCTGAATCCCATCCTGGTTGTTCATCAGATTCGTAATAGGCTCCAGACTCTTCAATTTCTGGTTGTGCACCATCATACGGCAATAACTCAATCAAGTCCAAATCCCATGTACGATGCCTTGCATCAAACGTTCCTCTGTTTATTACAAACTTACGATTTACACCATTATCTTTAAATTCAGTATCAATAAGACTCCCGTTGATATTCAACCCACTCTTTGTTCCAGTAATGCGTTCGATGATTGGCATTTGCACCATATACTTAGCACGACTATATTGTGCCATAATCTCATCTCCTATAATATGTAGTAATGGTTTATGTGGAAAAGCATCACTGCTATCATCCCCAGCACACCATTCAGCAGATGGAGTAGTGACGGCAAAACCAAATGAAAAGGTCTTACTGCCACCATTACAACTAATTAAAGCAGTACCAGTTGTTCCCGTAATCTCGACCCCATCCGTACGTCTTCCTATTGGAGACGCCGCCACGAAAAGCTTTTCAGTTGGAATTAACCCCGCATCAATAGCATTGTATGTAAAACTGTTTCCTTCAGCATCTCCCAACATTAATAAAG
>JAKQFQ010000157.1 GCA_029558315.1 Bacillota bacterium | reverse complement strand
CACCCTTCCAAGAAGGATACACAACTACAAAACACCAGAAGAACTCTTTGAACTACAATTGGATATCATATATGCAGCTTAGGATATGTTTGTTAAAAGTTATAATTCAGAACTAGTTCAATTTGATATTGCAATTTGTCCATAAAATATAAATAACCATATTTCCAATATAGAAGAGGGGTGTTTTATATGGCGGAAAGATTTGTTGTGAAAGATACAAAATCAGGAGAGTATCTAGCAGAAAAGTTCATGAGAGGATTTTATTTTACGAACGATATTTCGCAGGCCATTCGTTGCAAATCGAAAGATGAAGCGCAGGGAAAGGTTGAGAAGCAAACTGTAAAATCCGCATCTACACTTACAATAGATTCTGTTAATTTCTCATAAAGGGCTTTCCTGTGGAAAACCTTTTTTGAATTTCATAAAGTGATTGACGAAGCGTGTCGACGTCGAATTTCATAGTGGATAACTTTTATTTTTTATATGTATTATAATGAGCAGGTGTTTTCGGTGAAAAAAAGCTGGAAATATCCTGCTCACTTTAGTATAATCAACAATGATAGCCTATTGATAATAAATTAAAATATGCAAGGAGGATGTATAGTGAATAACAGCGAAATTAGGGATATAAATTTAGCACCAAGTGGTGAAATGAAAATAGAGTGGGTAAAGAAACATTGTGATCTGCTTAGAACATTAGAGGAGGAATTCTCCAAGACACAACCATTTAAAGGAAAGAAGGTTGCGTTATCTGTACATCTGGAAGCGAAAACCGCATATTTATGTAAGGTATTGCAGGCGGGTGGTGCGAAGATGTATGTTACAGGATCCAATCCTCTGTCTACACAGGATGATGTAGCGGCTGCACTTGTAAAAGCAGGTTTGGAAGTTCATGCATGGCACGCTTGTAATGAAGAAGAATATGAAGCACATATTCGAGCTGTATTGGAAGTGGGACCCAATATCATTATTGATGATGGTGGAGATCTGGTACACATGATGCATACACAGTACAAGGCATTAATTCCACAGGTAATTGGAGGTTGTGAGGAGACAACTACCGGAATCATTCGATTGGAAGCTATGGATCGAGATGGCAAGCTCTTATTCCCGATGGTTAAGGTAAATAATGCACAGTGTAAGCATTTCTTTGATAACAGATATGGAACTGGTCAGTCTGTTTGGGATGGAATAAATCGGACTACTAATTTGATTGTTGCTGGAAAAACTGTAGTTGTTGCTGGTTATGGTTGGTGCGGAAAAGGTGTTTCCATGCGTGCGAAGGGACTTGGTGCAAATGTAATTGTAACTGAGATTGATCCCGTAAAAGCAATTGAGGCTGTTATGGATGGTTTCGATGTAATGCCAATGAATGAAGCTGCGAAGTATGGTGATTTCTTTGTTACCGTTACCGGATGTGATAAGGTTATCGGAGAAGAAGCATTTATGGTAATGAAGGATGGTGCCATCTTATGTAACGCAGGACATTTTGACTGTGAGATTGATATGGCACATCTTAGACAGATTGCTGTTGAGGCCAGAGAAGTTAGACAGAATATCGTTGGATACCGTCTGCAGAACGGAAATACACTGTGTGTATTAGGAGAAGGAAGACTGGTTAATCTTGCATGTGGAGATGGTCATCCGGCAGAAATAATGGATATGAGTTTTGCTATCCAGGCGTTATCTGCGAAATATCTGGTTGAGCATGCAGAAACATTAACACAGAAGTTGATTGATGTACCTGAAGAAGTGGATGCTGAAGTGGCTGTTAAGAAATTGAACTTCTTAGGAAAAAAGATAGATGTTTTAACAGAAGAGCAACGTGCATATCTGAATTCATCAAATGTGTAATGATAGAAAAAAGGGGCTGTTTCACAGCCCTTTTTTATGTATGTATGAAAACTAATTAGGCCAGGTGTCCCATTCGTTTCATGATTTTTTCTGTTTCATAGTAGATTCGTTCCTCGTCCATTGTCAGAATAATTCGATTTTCCATTGTAATCTTACCGTCAATAATGACTGTGTTAACTTCGCCTCCATTAGCAGAGTAGGAAAGTGCAGCAAGTGGATTATTACAAGGCCATAGGGATGGATTCTTTAAATCAAGGATTGCCAGATCGGCTTTTTTGCCAACCTCTATGCTGCCAATTTGATCCTCAAGAGAAAGTGCGCGTGCACCATTTATTGTCGCGAAACGAAAAGCATCCTGTGCACTAATACACTGCGGACTTCTTTGCGTACCCTTATGAATCAGTGTTACCAAAGACATTTCATGGAACAGATTGAGCGAATTGTTGCTGGCAGCACCATCGGTACCGATACAGATATTAATTCCTTTTTCCTGCATCTGCGGCAAAGGAGCAAATCCATTGCCTAACTTCATGTTGCTGGCTGGATTGGTAACAACACTGACATTGTATTGTTTTAGAATGTCAATGTCATCTGGTGTTGCCTGTACACAGTGGGCAGCAACAAAGGGAAATTCAAAAAGACCACTTCTTCTGGCAAGCTCTATTGGAGTACAGCCGTAATCTTTCTGACAGTTTTCCAGTTCTGTCATACTCTCAGAAAGATGCATATGGATACCGAGGTGATGCTTGGCTGCTTCTTCTGCAACAACATGCAGGAATGCTTCATCACAGGTATATGGGGCATGAGGACCTAAAAGGAAGCTTAGGCGATCACAATCATGAAATGCTTCCATTTCCTCATAGGCTTCTTGAAGACGAATCTGACCGGCTTCATCATGACCACTGCCAACCAAACCACGACAGATAACTGCACGCATTCCTGATTCAGCAACTGCTTTTGTTGTCTGCATGATATTCATTTGCATATCATTAAAGCAAGTGGTGCCGGATTTCATCATTTCCAGGATTGCCAAATTAGCACCCCAGTAAGCATCCTCATTGGTCATTTTTTGTTCAATCGGATCAATGGTTCCGAATAGCCAGTCCATAAAGGACAGATCATCAGCAACATTACGCATGAATGTCATATAGGAATGCGTGTGGGCATTAATCAATCCAGGGATGGCAAGACGGTCTGTTCCGTCAATGACCTTTTCAGGAATAAAGCCTTCCGGGGCATTCTCGATTCCTGTAATAACGGAACCCTGAATATACAAATCGGTTTTCTTGGGAACACAGTTGTTTCCTTCTGGTAAAAGAGCCAGTATGTTTTTAACTAATATGTTCATTGAACCTCCATACTACGACTAAATTGGTAAGCAAGTTCTGCGTAGCGAAAACTTGTAAAAAATGAATAGAATAATGACAATTCTATAATTATAAAGATATTTCGAGTATCATTGTAACATAGCAAAAATAGCCAGGCAATAAATGATATGAAAGTTCTGCAATTACCTTTCCATAAAGTAAAAAACCGATAGACAAAAACTACATTTTGTATTATCATAATACTAGTAATGATTTTCATGGGGATAAAGTTTGGAAACAAGGAGTACATACTATGGCAAAAATTTTAATAGTTGATGACGCTGCATTTATGCGGATGATGATCAAAGATATTCTTACCAAGAATGGTTACGAAGTAGCGGGCGAAGCAGAAAATGGAGTTGTTGCAGTCAACAAATACGGTGAATTACAACCGGATTTAGTGTTGATGGATATTACAATGCCAGAAAAAGATGGAATTCAGGCATTGAAAGAAATTAAAGCAGCAGATGCTGGTGCAAAAGTTATTATGTGTTCTGCAATGGGACAACAGGCAATGGTTATTGAAGCTATTCAATCTGGAGCAAGAGATTTTATAGTAAAACCATTTCAGGCAGATCGAGTAATTGAAGCTGTCAAGAAAGTTGTCGGTTAAGCGAATATTGTTTACCCAAGGACATGTTTCGTACATGTCCTTTTTTAGTGACAGGATAATGCTCTTATGTGGTGTACACCAAGGATAACTACGAAGTAGTATCGTAGAATCGCCGCAGAGCGGTCGATACGCAAAGCGTGACGACGTTGGACGAAAGTGAGAAAGTGTTTGTTTTGTGTACATAGAAAAAAACGATTAAGATATGATATAATAAGAATGCCAAACGAAGTTTGTGTAGATAGTAATCATGAACTTTGTTCATGAATAGTAACGTTATGAAGTAGAATAATTTAGTGATTCATCGGAAAGAGGAGGATAAAAAATATGAAAGATCATCAGATTATTACGATAGGAAGACAGTTAGGAAGCGGTGGAAGAGAAATTGGAATTAAGTTATCCAAAGAATTGGGAATTCCGGTATATGATAAAGAAATCTTAGAAGAGTCAGCAAAGGAAAGCGGATTTAGCCGTGAGATTTTTGAAAAGCATGATGAAAAACCGACGAGTAGTTTTCTGTATGCTTTGGCTATGGGGGCCTCATCTTTTGGACATACATATCAAAAACCGCTTCTCCTTGAGGTTTATCTTGCACAATTTGAAACCATCAGGAAACTTGCGCAACAGGGGTCTGGAATCTTTATAGGACGTTGTTCTGATTATGTACTAAATGACATGGATGCGATTTTCAATATCTATGTACATGCGGATATGGCAACAAGAGTAAAAAGAACAAGTCAAAAACATAGTCTGTCGAGTAAACAGGCAGAAGAAATGTGTATACGTAATGATAAGGATCGTGCCGGCTACTATAACTATTATGCGAATCATGAATGGGGTGATAGCAGGCATTATGATCTAACAATTAATACCAGCAAGATTGAAATTGATCAGGCAGTAGAAGTAATTAAATTCTGTTTGAAATAATTTTTTTTACATTTTTTTCAAAATGCATGGAATAAAAAGAGAAATACCTGCATTACTATTTTAACGGAAGGAGACTGGCTATGTTTTTTATCTGTATGACGGATACCTGTGGGGATCCGGACAAAGATAATACCAGGCTTTTAGAAAAGAGTCTGCATAGAATTGCCAGAGGTCATAATGAAGCAATCGGAGACATTTACGAAATAACGAAAAAAGCAGTTTATGGATATGTACTGTCCATAATAAAAAATGCGCAGGACGCTGAAGATATTTTACAGGAAACATATGTAAAGGTCTGCCTGAATGCAGACCAGTATCATTCACAGGGGAAACCCATGGCGTGGATTTTTACTATTGCCAGAAATCTTGCGTTGATGAAAATTCGTTCACAACGTAAAATTACCGATATCCCGGAGTATGAATGGGAACAAATTGCTTCAGGCAATTTGGAATTTCAAAGTGATGACAGAATTGTGTTGAAAGGGGCACTTACAAAAATATCTGATGAGGAAAGCCAGATTGTTATGATGCATGCAATTGGTGGATTGAAACATCGTGAAATAGCAGAAATGATGGATATGCCGCTGGCAACCGTTTTATCTAAATATAATAGAGCAACCAAAAAACTGCAGAAAATTCTCGAGGAGGATTGTTAGGATGGATAAGACAGAAGTTGTAAAAAAACTAAATACTGCCGTAGAACATGCCGTTCCTGATGTCAAGAAGGAGATTATGCAGCGTTGCAAGAGAGAAAAAGATGCGACGGTACCTATGCTCTTTGAAAGAAAACGAAGACGCACCAACAATGCACTGATGACGATTGTTGCGGCAGCAGCGGTATTATTTCTTGCCATAAATCTTGGCTTTTCTTATCAGAAACAGCAAGTGAATAATACAGTGAGTGTAGTCGTAGATCTGGATGTGAATCCCAGTATTGAATTACGAATAAATGCAGAAGATCGTATTGTGGAAGTTCATGCAATCAATCAGGATGCACAAGATATTCTAAGCGGGATGGATCTAACCGGCGCAAAGACCAACGTTGCAGTGAATGCGGTGTTAGGTGCTATGCTGAAAAATGGTTATCTGAATGAAAATTCTAATTCCATTCTGGTTTCTGTAGACGCAAAGGATTCGTCTAGAAGTCAGCAGCTGCAGGAAGAGTTAGTGACGGATATTGATTCTATGCTGCAGGCTTGTTCTGTGGAAGCTGCGATTCTCAGCCAAACAGTAACGCAGGATCCCAATTTGACTGAATGGTCTGAAACATATGGTATTTCCCAGGGAAAAGCTTCCCTGATTCAAAAAATTATAGAGAATAATCCACAATATACGGTGGATGATCTGGTTGAGCTGACCATTAATGAACTAAATCTTCTGCTAAGCTCACAACAGGACTTAAGTAATACAATTTCTTCTACTGGAACTGCCAGTGAAAAATCCTACATAGGTCAGGATGCGGCACTAGCAATTGTTATGAATCTAAAGGGATTAGCTGAATCAGATGTTACGGAGCTTGTTAAAGACATTGAAGTTTTTAATTCACGTATGGTGTACGGAATCAGTTTCTGCTATGAAAATATGTGCTATATCTATAAGATAGATGCTTTGACTGGAGAAGTTACAGTAAGTGATATTCAGGATCCTTCAGAAATACCTGCATCGACGAACCCTGGCAGCATTTCACAGAACATTACGAGTACGGATCCCGTTTCTAATAATAGCGTATCGGCAAATGCGACAGAACCTGGTGTAGTATCAGGTAATACAGTGTCATCCAATGTGGTCTCTCAAAACAGCGTATCAGGTAATCAGACAGGCATTACGGATAGTGAGGCTCGTACCATCGGAAAGACGGATGCATCACTTTCAGATAATGATATTACGCAAAGTGCTGTTACCCTGAAACAACAGAACTCGAATTCATGGTATATCGTTGAACTATATACGACAACAAATTGTTACTATTATGAGATAGATCCTGTCACAGGTGCATTATTGACAGCAGAGGTATTGGAACTAGACCGTAATGGTAATGCAATCATTAGTGAGAATCAGGCGAAAAATATTGTCCTAGCTCATGCCAGACTTTCTGCTGAGAGTGCTGTATTTGACCAAATAGAATTGATAGAGAAGGAACAGGGATATGTTTATGATATAACTTTTTCGACCAGGACAAATATCTATCATTACACTATTGATGCAGTGACCAGGTCTGTGTTAGACTATAGTAAGAGTAGTGTGAATGCACAAAATACGCAAGACAGCTGACGAATAGGACGCCGCTATTGACAGAATAAAGAAGATTATTTCATAGGAGGACATTATGGCGAATTATCCAACCCCACATATTAATGCAAGTCCTGAGGATTTTGCAAAAACAGTTTTGATGCCGGGAGATCCCTTGAGATCCCAGTATATTGCTGAGAATTTTCTCGATAACGCTAAATTAGTTAATAACGTACGTGGTGTACAGGGATACACCGGTAATTATCAGGGAACTAGAGTGAGTGTTATGGCAAGTGGAATGGGTATGCCATCAATTGGAATATACAGTTATGAACTATATCATTTCTTTGGTGTGGAAAATATTATGAGAATTGGTTCAACCGGTTCTTTGAATATGGATGTTAAAGTACGCGATATCGTAATGGCCATGGGCGCTTCTACTAACTCTGATTATGCCAGACAGTATCAATTACCGGGAACATTTGCACCAATAGCTGACTATACAATGCTGAAAACAGCAATTGAAGCAGCAGATCAGGTGGGTGCTACTTATCATGTAGGTAATGTATTGTCCTCAGACACATTTTATGATGCACAAGAGGATGCAAATGATCGATGGATTAAGATGGGTGTCCTTTGCGTAGAAATGGAGACAGCAGCCTTATATATGAACGCTGCAAATGCAGGAAAAAGAGCACTTGGAATCTTTAC
>JAKQFQ010000150.1 GCA_029558315.1 Bacillota bacterium | reverse complement strand
GAAATCACATAAAAAAGATTCTTGATATCACGAGCGAGTCGTAAGAGAGTATTATAAATACCACCCTCACCCCCAGCTGATACTTTTATAAACTGATTATTTTCATTGAAATCCATAAGTTTGTCATTGGCACGGACATTTCTTCCTTCGCTTCCCGCACTTCCTCAGATACTGACGTTATTAGCAGATCCTGCAACCGAAAACATCGTATAACTTTTTACCATTGATTCTGCAACGGGACATCCATTTGTTCCAACACTTTTTCTCAGGCTTGCAGGGGTTCATGAACAGATATCTCGGATATCTGGAACTCCATCAAAATCAGAATCTAGCGATTTTTGTGTTCGTTGACTTGGGGTACATCCAAGAGAAAGTCAGTCTTTATAGACATCTGAACCACTCGGACTTCCAGGACAGAGATCGGCATTATTTTTTATTCCATCACCATCTTCATCGGCATTATTGTAAATACTTTCTTGATAGACTCACTGAGCGTCTACGTAAAGTCTCCCTTCTGAAGCGGTGATTTCCGTATCGATATCATCGGTCACTCCATCTCGATCTGTATCAGTATCTTGAGGATTGAGTCACTTTTGTTTTTCTATTCTATCATTTAGCCCATCACCATCGGTATCTGCAATTCTCGTATCAGAGGAACCAGTAAAAGTGAGAAAGTTATCTGTTTCTACAAGAGGATTGAGAGCGATAGGAATCTGTATTTGCCATCCTGTGAGTTCAATCGTATCACTCAAACCGTCATTGTCACTGTCATTATCACGATAATCAGGAGTATCGTCCCCATCACTGTCTATAGATTTTTGTTCGGCACTACATCCCTTTGCTTCCCCAGTTTCCTCTACGATTTTATTTGCAGGGGTGTTTGGACACTTATCCTGCACATCTGGAACAGAATCCTTGTCGGTATCTATGGTATTAGGATCTTGTATTGCGACAGCACCAGGAGTAAATTTTCCTTGAGCATTTACGGTAAGTTTTCCATTACTATGAGTGATTTCGGTATCAATATCGTCTCTTACCCCATC
>JAKQFQ010000138.1 GCA_029558315.1 Bacillota bacterium | reverse complement strand
TATGGCAAACGTACTTATTGACATGCAATTTTATGGTTACCTCCTTGGAGAAAACGGACAGATCCTTCAGTCGCCTGTAATAACTACCATGAATCCTGCTACTTTTCTTCCCGCATATAGGACAAATCCCGTATTTTCCCTTGATGTGAGCAATGATAACCATACTATGGTCTTCTACATGTACCGAATCAATTGCTATCCCTGGGAGTTGCAGAAGGGCATTTATGGAAAGCATATCGTTATGCAAAGTTACCACAGTCAGTTATCGGAAGCAGCTTGACTGTCAGCATTTTCAACGTCTTACTTTACATAATCTCTTTACATAATAATTTTGATCTGGCGATATTGCCAAATCAAAACAATATCCATTATGCAACAGGAGATTACCAAACTGATTCAAGATTGCCTGCTGTTTTTCAGCAGCAACTGTTACACTCAAAATCGCATTGACAAATACAAGTCATTGTGGAAACACGGGATCCTTCGGTATATGAAGGAAAAGAATCTGTCATTATACTCTCAATCTTTGGGACAGGAATATATTACCGATTGTATTCCCTGTGACAATTTGAGGCATGATGACCGTGAAAAGATAAGGAGCATACAGGTTCTGGATGATTACCTGAATCTCGGGTATATCCGAAAGTGTACAAGAGTACCCGTGAAGCACACATTGGAAGGCGAGATCGGATTGCAGATGCAAAGACTTATCACCCATTTACAATCTTTGCGCAGAAGCTCAGTGACCATAAAGGATTATGAGCTTTATCTGAACAGGTTTATCGTTTTCCTTAACCAATCCGGAGTTTACTCGATTAGAGGAATCCGTGAGCGTCATATACTGGGGTTCTTATCAACGACAGAAAACAATAAGGTTAACGTAGCCAGTTGCTTAAGAGTATTGTTCCGCTTCTGGTTTGAAAGTCATCTGACTGACGGGAACTTTGAGGATATACTCAGAAACTATAAATGGGTGAAGCGAGAAAAAGTACCATCTTTCTTTACCACCGATGAGGTCCGTGACATAGAAGAATCAATCGATAAGAGCAGCGGTGCAGGTAAGCGGAATTATGCCATGCTGTTGCTGGCAAGCCGGTTAGGGTTGCGTGCCTCTGACATTGCAAATCTTAAGTTCTCGAATATTGACTGGGATAAAAACGAAATCAAGTTTACCCAGTATAAGACCGGTAATCCTGTCACTCTGCCTCTTCTTAATGATGTTGGCAATGCTATCATTGATTATCTCAAATATGGCCGCTTCAAGAGTGAATCTCAAAATATTTTTATTTCCAGTCGCGCGCCATATGTTCCAGCCAACAAAAGCATTGTGTGCTCTGCAATACGGGAAGTTATATTCCAATCCAAGGTTGATATAGATGGGCGCCATCATGGGCCACACTCCTTACGTCACAGTCTTGCCAGCTGTCTTCTGAAAAACGAAACGCCAATACATGTCATATCAGAGGCATTGGGCCATAGAAAAACAGACACGACGCTGGTATACCTGCGCATTGATATTACATCACTGCTAAAGTGTTCTCTTCCTGTCCCACTCGTATCGAATGAATTTTATACCCAGAAAGGAGGAGTGTTTTATGAGCAAACATTTTGAATATAAGAGCGTCCTGGCTATCTATATTAAAGGCTTCATTCATATGAAAGAGGCTTCCGGCTGCAATTTTCTTCGCGGGAAATGGATTCTTTTTGAATTGGACCGTTTCTTTCAGGAGAATAATATTCTTGAACCGGTTATCACCCGGGACATTGTGCAGAAATGGCGTAAGACCAGGGTCAATGACAGTCCTGTAACCATTTACAGCAAATACTCGATCATATCTCAGCTTGCCCGATACATGTCACGTCATGGACGTGAGTGCTTCATACCAAGGTTACCGGAATATTGCAGCTCCAAATGGAACTTCACTCCATACATATTTACCCACAAACAGATAGACCAGATATTTTGCAGGAGTAGCCTGTTGAGGATGTATGACCGCCACATGAGCAATACAATGTTCAGTGTCCCTGCGGTACTACGTCTGATATACAGTACAGGTCTAAGAATATCAGAAGCTCTTTCCATCAAAAATGCTGATATAAAGTTCGACCAGAGATATATTCTTATCCGAAAAACAAAAAACGGATGTGAAAGGATCGTACCCATCAATGATGGATTGCGCGAAGTTTTACTGCAATATGCAAATTATCGGGACAAAATACCGGTCAGGCATGTAAGTTCGCCGAACAGTTTTTTCTTTATCAAAAGTGATGGCATTTATTGCAATGCGCAATCCATCTATAAATGGTTCCGTCGTCTTCTGGTAGAATCCAACATACCTTATGTCGGGAATCATCATGGGCCTCGTGTTCACGACCTTCGGCACACTTTTGCCGTTCATGCCTTTGTAGAGATGGCACATAATGGCATGGATCTTTACAGCAGTCTTCCGGTAATATCTGCCTGCTTGGGACACAAATCCCTCTCTGCGACAGAGCAATATGTTAGACTTACCAGTGAAATGTATCCTGAACTAGCCGAACAGTGTTCACCCATTAACGCGTTCGTGTACCCCAAAATATAAATGGTAATGATATGAACACAGGTACTGACTTTGCGAAATACCTCAGCAAGTTCCTGTCTGAATATCTTCCATACGAAAGAAACATGAGTCCAAATACAGTAGCATCTTACCGTGATACCTTCTTACAGTTCATTGGCTATATGAAGGACGTACAGAAGATCAGATTAGAACAACTCACTTTGGATACCCTTACCCGAGAGCGGGTAATTGATTTTCTTTCCTGGGTTCAGAAAGAACGAAACTGCGGAGTAGCAACACGAAACCACCGATTGGCTGCCATCCACTCCTTTATGTCTTACCTCCAATACGAAGAAATCCATCATCTTGATGAATGGCAAAGGATACTTTCTATAAAAGCTATGAAGGATGAGAAGAAAAGCATCAACTATCTTACAGCAGAAGGGGTAAAACTGCTTCTGGATCAACCTGATATTACAACCAGGAATGGGCGCAGGAATCTTTCTCTTTTGGCTCTCATGTACGATACCGGTGCACGAGTGCAGGAAATTATCGACCTGACACCAGAATCGATAAAAACCGAAAGCAAACCTTACACAATCCGGCTCTTCGGAAAAGGAAGAAAATCCCGTGTCGTTCCTCTCATGGAGGAACAGCTTGTTATACTGAAGCGGTACATGGATGAAAACCATCTGTATGAAAACTACAAGCTGAAACATCCGCTTTTCTTTAACAGTCGAAATGAGAAGCTTACCAGACCTGGCGTAACATATATACTTAAGACTTATGCTGGTATGGCAAAACAAGTAAACCCGGTGTTGGTCCCCGATAATATCAGCTGCCATACTTTGAGGCACTCTAAAGCGATGCACTTGTTGCAGGCTGGTGTAAATCTCGTGTACATAAGGGATCTCTTAGGACATGTGTCAACACAAACAACTGAGATTTATGCAAGAGCTGACCATAAGCAGAAGAGAGAAGCCCTTGAAAAGGCTTATACAAACCTTATTCCTGAGAAAGCTAAAAAATGTGAATGGGAGCAGAATCAGAATTTACTGAACTGGTTAAAGAGCCTTAACAAGTAATATTATTATGCAAAGTTGTAGTGTAAAGTTAGTGCGTAACAGGTTGATATACTGTACTACTTTCGCTTCAACTTTGCATAACGATATGCTTTCCATAAAACAGTATCTCGATACCCCATCTCTTCTTGTAAAGGAATGCAACTTCTTCAGCCTCTATATCAAAGTTGTTTGTCAGAAAATCATAATAACGGTTCCGCTCATCCTGATAACTGACCTTTCTTAATCCAAGTGTGAGAGTGGTACCGGTGTCTCTCTTGCCGTCATCTGTCTCAGGATGGTATTGCAGAGAGATAATCTCATCCCGCAGGACCTTCGCCTGATCTTTTTTGCGATAATGAACCCGTCTGATTTCCTTAACCTCATATACCGCATTCTTTTTCATCCGGGTCACAAAGTATACTTCATTACTGGTCCATTGGGCAAACTGATGGTAATAGTTATAGGCTTTGTCAAAGACTATCATGCTGTGAGAGATCAGCTCAAGGCTTTTCAAAAACTTCTGATCATTCACCTTGGCTGCCGTGATTTTAATAAATCGTCCAACCGACTGAACTGCATCTATCAGCATGTGAACCTTTAAGCCTCCCTTCTTTTTGCCGTCTCCCTTGGGGTTACGGCCAACACCCT
>JAKQFQ010000125.1 GCA_029558315.1 Bacillota bacterium | reverse complement strand
TAAACAGGAAAAAAATACATGTGCTTGAACAAAAAAGGTATATTTCATTAACATTTAACAGAAATAGAGAGTAAAGATTGCTAAAAAGTGATCCTTTACTCCTTGATAATGAATTTGGATAAGAAGCTAAAAGAAATAGAGAGTAAAGGAGACATAGTGGTACATTTTTTTGCAACAATTTATGAGAAAGGACAGCGGGAGGTAAATCAGGATTCCATTGCCCTGCATAAGATTCACACCCAAAACGGCGAAGCGTTACTTGCAGTAGTTTGTGACGGTATGGGGGGGATGGATCAAGGCGAGATTGCCTCTGGCTATACAGTTCAGGAACTTAGTAAATGGTTTTATCAGGAATTCGCGCAATATTTCGCTGTTGGTAAAAATACGAAAATAATTAAAAGGCTTCTTATGCGTCAATTGTTTTCCATTCACGAACAATTGCTGGAATATGGGGTAAGAAAGAAAATTCATTGTGGAACAACAATGACCATGTTTCTGACCTGGGACAATAATTATCTCATAGCATCGCTTGGGGATTCTATGGCATATAGAATTGAACGTAAAATCAAGACATTGACAATCGCGCAATCCAGAGGTAACCAGCTCTATGGTTGTATTGGCATTGGCAGATTTGTTCCGCCAAGGATTGTAAGAGGAAGACTTCATGGTACGCAGGCTTTCTTCCTCATGAGTGATGGACTTGGACATTATGCGTCTAAGGATGATTTGTTGAGAATGCTTACGCCATATGAAATTAACACTGAGCAAATAGCACAAAAGAGGCTGAGCTCGCTGGTTAATCAGCTCATGGCAAGAGGAGAAGAGGATAATATGTCGGCAATTTACTTAAGATATTGATAGTGTCAAATGAAACAAGATATAAATAGTGTCAAACGAAACAAGATATAAATAGTGTCAAACGAATTAAGATATTAAAGGAGCAATAATGAGGGAAAAAATTGAAAAATATGAATTGATTAGGCCAATTGGCAGCGGAGGAATGGGGGAAGTCTATCTTGCCAGGGATATGAATTTACATAAGAGATGTGCAATCAAGTTACTTAGAAAAAATCAGACGCAAAAGGTACAGCTTGATGCATTACAGCGAGAAGCAGAACGAATGAAGACCATAAATGACAGGCGGATTCCTTATTTAATCGACTATATAGAAAATGATGAAATCGCGGCATTGGTAATGGAGTATGTAGAAGGTGTTGGATTTGAAGAGTATCTTCACAAAAATGCGCCATTGGAAGAAAGTAATGCGATTTATTTCTTCCGTCAGATGGTTGAAATCGTTGCATATCTACATGAAAGGCAACCGGCCATTATCTATCGCGATTTGAAACCCTCCAATTTTATACTGACTTCGCAAAACGAATTGCGTCTATTAGACTTTGGTACAGCATTAGAGGGGTATGGAATGGCCAATGAGAAGTTATCCTGTGGAACCTATGGATATTGTGCTCCGGAACAACAGACGCAGAGAAGCGTGACAAAAACTGTAGATGTATATGCGCTTGGAGCAATTCTATTCTACATGATAACTGGAGTAAACCCAGCCATGCCGCCATATCAGGTGACAAATGTTGAGGAAGTCTGTGTGACTGCTTCGAGGAATATGTGTGAACTTGTAAAGAAGTGTTGTGCTAAGGAACCGGGGCAACGCTACCAGGACGCATGTCTTATGCTCGATGCAATAAAAAGTCTCGACAAACAAAAGGGTGAGAGAATCTTTATGATTGGCTGGAGCCTGTACTATTTTCTCTTGTTTGGTACAGCAGCATATGCCGGATGCATGATTTGGAACCCACAGAATATTCTGTGTAAGAGAATGGAATTTATCACAACATTACTGGTTTTATGCGTGGTCTGTTATGTTTATCGGCGTATACTGATCTGTTGTCAGATGAAAAATTTTAATCATATTAAGCGGGAATGGAATTTGATATATACACAAAAGAATACAATTGGGTTGTGGATGGCTGTTATGATGATTTTTCTGATGAGCGGGTGTATCAGGCAGGATTCGCTAGAAAGCTTTGATGTTAGTCTACTTAATGAAGACGGCCATCATGTTCTGATAAAGGATGGCGCTGTATTTGAGACCAGTAGTGACTTCCTGTTCTGTATACCTGCTTCGGATGCCGCAGAATACGAGGTTTTTCTATACAAGAAGGACGCAAACAACGAGTGGACGGCGCAGCGCTATTTTACAATAGTAAATGAATAATTTAATAGAAATTTTACATAGGTCACCTTCATTGACACTTCATCTGCTGTATGTTAGATTTGTATTCATACAATGGATAGATAGAAAAGATTTTTTTCTTCCACATATTGATGAATTTCGGAAAGGATAAGTGATATGTACAGAGATCATACAAAAGTAATTCATATTAAAGATCGCGTAATTGGCGGGGGTAATCCAATATTGATACAGTCTATGACCAATACACCGACAGAAGATGTTGATAAGACAGTGTCACAGATTCTTACATTGGAACGAGCCGGCTGTGAGATTATTCGTTGCACAGTTCCGAATCAAAATGCAGCAGAAGCGATTGGCAAGATCCGTAAACAGATTCATATTCCGTTAGTTGCAGATATTCATTTTGATTATAAGATGGCAATTGCTGCAATGGAGAATGGTGCTGATAAGATCAGAATTAACCCCGGCAATATTGGCGGTAGAGAAAAGCTTGCCAAGGTGGTCACTGTTGCGAAAGAACGCAATATTCCTATTCGCGTAGGGGTAAATAGCGGTTCCCTGGAAAAGGAACTGGTAGAAAAATATCATGGTGTAACGGCAGAAGGCATAGTTGAGAGTGCACTGGATAAGGTTAAAATGATTGAAGATGCAGATTATGATAATATGGTAATCAGTATTAAATCATCAGATGTCATGATGTGCGTAAAATCTCATGAGATTCTTGCCGCACAGACAAATTACCCCTTACATGTCGGGATTACAGAAGCAGGTACATTAAGCAGCGGTAATATCAAATCAGCTGTTGGACTGGGAATTATACTTAATCAGGGAATTGGTGATACGATTCGTGTTTCATTAACAGGTGATCCCGTAGAAGAAGTCAAATCAGCTAAGCTGATTCTTAAAACACTGGGATTACGAAAAGGTGGAATAGAGGTCGTAAGTTGTCCTACCTGCGGAAGGACTAAGATTGATCTGATTGGACTGGCTAATCAGGTGGAAACAATGGTGGCAGAATTCCCGCTGGATATAAAAGTCGCAGTTATGGGATGCGCAGTCAATGGACCGGGAGAAGCAAAAGAGGCGGATATTGGTATTGCCGGCGGCATTGGAGAAGGATTACTGATTAAACATGGCGAGATCGTTAAGAAGGTTCCTGAGAATGAACTTCTTTCTGTGCTTCGTTATGAACTGGAGAATTGGAACACACAAGAGTAAGGACGAGATATGGGCAGACTATTTAAAGAGGCATTTCCTAATGCTTCAATTAAAAGTGAGCTTTTAGATATATTTTCCGATGTAATGGTTGACCGGATTGTTGTTAACCAGAGAATGCATCTGGTCAAATTATATCTTAAGTATGATCGATTAATCCAAAAAAAATACATTTTTTCATTGGAAAATGAATTGAATCGCAAGCTCTTTGCGCAACATCAGCTTACCGTGAAGATTTATGAAAAGTATGAGCTTTCACAGCAGTATAGTATGGAAGTTCTTTTAGAGAACTATTTTGAAAGCCTGCTGTTAGAAGTGAACGAATACGATAAATTGATGTATTCGGTACTAAAGAAATCGAATCCGGTTATGCAGGGAGATGAGATTGTTCTTCGGCTTGCAGACAGTCTTGTGGCAAGAAAAAAGGCATCAGAGATTGAACATGTTTTTGATAAAGTATTGGGAGAACGATTTGGTTATACCGCACAACTTCGAATTGAATACGAGGAAGCCAAAGAAAGTAAATATAAAAAGGAAAATGAACAGCGTGCCAGGAGAAAACTTTCAGAAATTGCAATAAGTTATGGCGGAAGTGATGATACAGAAGGTGGTACGAATGATACGGTACTTGTGACCGATGAGAGCGAATCTTTGAGTAAAGATAATGAAAAAGCGAAGGAGACGCTGACCGTTTTGGAAGATGTGGATCCTGAAACCGGAGAAAACCTTTCGAAACGATCCGAGTATGGAGCCAGTGCATTAAAGGGAGGCAATACCCAGGCGAAGGCTCCCGCACCGCAAAAAGCCAATGGATTTACCCAAAAAGAAGGAAAGACCTATGGCAAGTGGGATGGTAAGAAGAACTTCAAACGTGAAGGCGGCTGGGGCGACGAAAAAACACTGAAGAAGAGTGATAATCCTGACGTTGTTTATAATTCTGATTTTGATGGCGATGCTTTGGAATTAGCAGAAGTATGTGACGAGATCGGTGAGATTATTGTGCAGGGAACCATATTAACGATTGATTCGAGAGATCTTCCCAAAAGCGAGAAGAAGATGATTCGCTATGATATTTCAGATTTTACGGATTCCATGAAGATCAAGCTGTTTTTAAAACCGGAGCTTGGGGAAGAATTGCTTGGAATACTGAAGGTTGGAGACTTCATTAAGGTGAAAGGTGTTGTGAAAAATGATACCTTTGACCGCGAATTGATTATGACCTCGGTAAGAGGAATTAAGAAGATTGGTGATTTTCGCAAGAAACGCGAAGACAATGCTACACGTAAAAGGGTAGAGCTGCATTGTCATACCAAAATGAGTGACATGGATGCTGTTTCATCAGTGAGAGATATTGTCAAGCAAGCCAAGCGTTATGGACACACGGCAATGGCGGTTACGGATCATGGTGATGTGCAGGCATTTCCGGATGCTAACCATGCTTTGGAGAAAGGCGATAATTTCAAAGTCATTTACGGCGTGGAAGCATATCTTGTTGATGATATGAAGAAGGTTGTCACTGACGGAAGAGGACAGAGCCTGAATGATCAATTTGTTGTTTTTGATTTGGAAACCACAGGAGTGATTGCTACCAAACATAAAATCATCGAGATTGGCGCTGTACGTGTTGAGAATGGGGTTATTACACAGAGATTTTCTGAATTTGTTAATCCTAAGGTGCCCATTCCACTTGAAATAGAGAAGCTGACAGGAATTGATGATTCCATGGTAATGGAAGCTCCGGTGATTGATGAAATACTTCCACGGTTCCTGGAGTTTTGTAAGGATTGTGTTATGGTTGCGCATAATGCAGATTTTGATATGGGATTCATCAAACACAATGCCAATGTGCTGGGACTTACTTGTGAGGCAACCTATATTGATACAGTTGGAATCTCCAGAGTATTATTCCCTGGGCAGCACAAGCACACCTTGGATGCAGTAGCTAAGACAATGGGAGTATCTCTTGAGAACCATCACCGGGCGGTTGATGATGCAGAGGCGACAGCAGAGATCTTTGTGAAGTTTATTCCAAAACTATACGAGCATCAGGTCTATGATCTGACACAGCTTAACGAATTTGGAACGCTATCAGAAGAAGCAACTCGCAGACTTCATTATTATCATGCCATTGTGCTTGCGAAGAACGAAATTGGAAGAAGAAATCTCTATAAATTGGTATCTATGTCGAATATTAATTATTTTCAAAATCGACCGAAAATGCCTAAAAGTAAAATAATGGAGTACAGGGAAGGACTAATTCTGGGAAGCGCATGCGAACGTGGTGAATTATATCAGGCGATTGCTGATGAGAGAAGTGATGCCGTGATTGCCGGTATTGTTGACTTCTATGATTACTTGGAGATACAGCCGCTTGGAAATAATAATTTCCAGATTGCCAGTCCCAAATATCCTACAGTTGAGAGTCGAGATGATTTGATCAGGATTAATAAAAGAATCGTTGAATTGGGAGAAATATATCAAAAACCTGTCTGTGCAACCTGTGATGTTCATTTTCTTAATCCGGAAGACGGTATTTACCGTAAGATTATTCTTGCCGGAAAGGGATTTAAGGATACCGAGGAGCAGCCCGATCTTTTCTTTAGAACAACAGAGGAGATGCTTGCAGAATTTGAATATCTAGGAAGTGATAAGGCAGAAGAAGTAGTAGTCACGAATACCAATTTGATTGCTGATATGTGCGAAGTGATTACACCGGTCAGACCTGATAAATGTCCACCGGTAATCGAAGATTCAGATAAGACGCTTAGAACAATCTGCTATAACAAAGCGCATGAAATGTATGGAGAGGAGCTGCCACAGATTGTTAGTGATCGTCTGGAAAGAGAATTGAAATCCATTATTGGTAATGGTTTTGCCGTTATGTATATCATAGCGCAGAAGCTGGTATGGAAATCAGTAGAGGACGGATATCTGGTTGGTTCACGAGGTTCTGTTGGATCATCCTTTGTTGCTACAATGGCGGGAATTACAGAGGTTAATCCACTTTCGCCACATTATTACTGCTTAAAATGTCACTATTCTGAATTTGATTCTGCGGATGTAAAAGCATATGCAGGCAAAGCTGGCTGTGATATGCCGGATAAAATGTGTCCGCATTGTGGAACCAAGATGGAAAAGGATGGATTTGATATTCCGTTTGAAACATTCCTTGGCTTTAAGGGGGATAAGGAACCGGATATTGATCTTAACTTTTCGGGTGAGTATCAGTCCAAAGCACACAAATACACAGAAGTTATTTTTGGTGCAGGACAGACGTTTCGTGCCGGAACGATAGGCTCACTGGCTGATAAAACTGCATATGGATATGTGAAAAACTATTTTAGGGATCTTGGGGTGGACCGTCGGGAAGGTGAGATTAATAGAATTGTTGCCGGATGCGTGGGTGTCAGAAGAACAACGGGACAGCATCCGGGAGGCATTGTTGTATTGCCGGTTGGAGAAGATATTAATTCATTTACGCCTGTTCAAAGGCCGGCCAATGATATGACAACTGATACTACTACGACACATTTTGATTATCATTCCATTGACCATAACCTTTTGAAACTTGATATTCTGGGACATGATGATCCTACCATGATTCGAATGTTACAGGATCTGACTGGAATTGATCCTGTAGCAATTCCATTGGACGATAAAGGTGTTATGTCCTTATTTCAGGATACGTCTGCACTTAAAATAACACCAGATCAGATTAATGGCTGCAAGCTTGGTTCTCTTGGAATACCGGAATTTGGAACTGATTTTGCTATGGGCATGTTAATTGAGACACATCCGACCTCATTTTCTGATCTTGTGCGTATTGCAGGACTCTCACATGGTACAGATGTATGGCTGGGCAATGCACAGACACTGTTGCAGGAAGGGAAAGCTACGATTTCAACGGCAATCTGTACAAGAGATGATATTATGATCTACCTGATTTCTATGGGGGTAGAAAGTTCTCTTGCGTTCACTATTATGGAGGCGGTTCGTAAGGGCAAAGGACTAAAACCTGAGTGGGAAGCGGAAATGATTGCCAATCAAGTACCGGAGTGGTACATCTGGTCCTGTAAAAAGATTAAATATATGTTCCCTAAGGCACATGCGGCGGCTTACGTAATGATGGCGTGGCGTATTGCTTATTGCAAGATTAATTATCCGCTTGCATATTATTGTGCATATTTTTCCATTAGAGCTTCAGCCTTTTCTTATGAATTGATGTGTATGGGACAGGCAAGGCTGGAACATTACATGAAGGAATATGAGAACAAATTAAAAGGCGATGAGAAACCAAGCAATAAGGAACAGGATGCCTATAAAGATATGAGAATTGTTCAGGAGATGTATGCTCGTGGCTATGACTTTGTTATGATTGATTTGTATAAAGCAAAAGCAAGAAGCTTTCAGATTATAGATAATAAGATTATGCCGGCATTTAAATCAATCGAAGGTCTTGGAGATAAGAATGCGGATATGATTGAAGATGAAGCGAAGCTTGGAACCTTTATCAGTAAAGATGATTTCAGGCAGAGAACCAAGACATCACAGACAATTATGGAGACGATGACAAGGCTTGGAATACTGGAAGGAATGGCAGAAAGTAATCAGTTAAGCATCTTTGATTTTGTGTAGAAAATCAAAAAAAGTATGGGAAAAGTAAAAAAGTGCTTGCATTTTGGAATATTCTATAATAAAATAAGCAAGGACTTAAGAGCGATACAGTAGTGAGACAGCTCATAAGCCTTTGCAGATGGCCAGTTGGTCAAGCGGTTAAGACGCCGCCCTCTCACGGCGGAATCAGGGGTTCGATTCCCCTACTGGCTGCTAAAAAAGCTATGGATACAAGTCCATAGTTTTTTTGTTATACATTTCCGGTCAGATACTATTTCTTGTGGTTATCGAAGTAGACAAAATGATCAATTGCCTGAAGAATATCGGCAAAGACTGCACGTGGAGCTGCTTCAATGTATTTGGTCAGTATTTTTTCCTCCAGATCGCCCTTATATCTTGCGTAGAAAATATTGTATAGATTATGTCCGCGTACATAGGTGCGAATTTCTTCCATATGCAGCATGAGATCTTCTGGACCGGATACATTAAAGGGACAATGCTCCATCATGTTTTTTACACTGCTTAGATTCTTTAGGTACTCCTCATATTTTTCATAAAGAGTTGTATAGAAAGCTTCAACGGATTCGACAACTCCGATTTGGACCATGATTTCCGGGAACAGAAAGTAATTCTCAAAAGAGTAGTATTTCAAAATCAGTACATTTCTTGGCATGACACGTGGAAGATAGCCACGATCATCAATCTCCCGACCTTTGTAATAATTACACAGGGAAGCACGCAGCTGATCGGAATCCTTGCCATCGCCGTCACGAATCATCAGAAAGGAATCTTTTACGTATAGCTGATTCATGTATTTTAAGTTGGCATAGGTCTTTATATTGGTACAACTGTTTGTGGTAATGATAGAAATTCTCTTGGGATTACCTTTCTCGTCCTGAATCTCTGAATAGTATTTATTTAATAAAAGAGGGAGTCTGCTACGGTCCTGTTTGCCTTCCACAAAGAAGACAAAGCTGACATTTAACAGATCATTGGCCGTATAGCCAAGATCATTAAGAATATAATCAATGTCAGTGTGTTCATTAACAGTGGTATTATTGGAGGCATCCAGCATTACCTGCCTGATTTGTCTGGTATTAAAGTTAAATAACATATTGGGTGAATGCGTGGAGAAAATCACCTGGTTTTTCTTGGAAAGACGAGAGAGAATCTCACAGGCATTTTTCTGTAGCTGAGGATGAAGAAACAGCTCCGGATCCTCCATCAGTATTACAAATGGAATGTTTTTATTCTCTTCGACATAGGATTCTAAAAGGGATAAAACATATAAACTTTTCATGCCGGTACTCATATCCTCAAAACGGGTGTTAAAAGTGCCATCCATGCCAAGTACAGAGATGTCTGGGGTAAACATGGAGTCAAGATTCAGACGGTATTCTGCCTTCAGATGCCTGCTGTATCCGCTGTTCTTGTAAAAGTTGTCATCCAGTTTTTCGGTAAATGAAGAATGACTTTCATGGGACAGTCGATATTGTGTCAGACGAACCAGTTCCGGTATGGAAAGCTCGAGCGGAGATTTTTGCTCGATACTTCCGATGCACTGGAAGCATTCATGACAGGGCTTTGTGGCATCAAAGATACAATGGTTATCCTTAATTGCGGTTAACTCATCTGAACAAAAGGACAGATAGAGGTCCTCCTGCAGTTCGGAGAGATCGCGATTGTGATCCAGATAGAAAAAACGGGGAAGAATTGCAGCAATGTTTTTATTATCTTTCTCACATGAATCCTGAAAACGGATGACACCGTCATGATTCATTGTCCAGATAAAAGAGAGCTGATGATCCTGATAAGCAGGTAATTTCTTCTTAAATTCTGTGAGCCATCTTTCAAAATCCTTATAACGACTGAGAACACCGTTTTCATTCATACGATGAAGATCATTATCATCCAGTTCAAAAGTCATACCAATCTCTATATTTGCATGATTTTTCTTAAAATCAGAGCCAGATACCTTATAGATTCCTGCAACTGCCAGCAGCGCATCGAGAATAACTGTCTTCCCGGTAGAATTCTTACCGACAAGAATAAGTGCATGCTCCAGGTCTTTCATAGCCAGATACTGGACGGATTTGAAATTTCGTATGAATAAGTAACTGATTCTCATTACAATTCACCATACCTTTCCTTAGTAATGATTGCGGTAATGAAATAGATGCAAAGACATGTTTTCCTATATTGTACTCTATTTTTAAAGACAAGAGAAGTAGTGTGTAAAAGTATTATCTGACAGTAGCGTGTAAAAGTATTAGCTGATCAATAGAAACACATAAATGGATCAATCCATAGAGAACGGTGTGCTTAGCTTAGAGGATTATTTGAAATATGAAAGCAATTAATGAGAATATCTGATAATAAATTTGAAATGTGGTAAAATATATACCTAAGTTAGGTAATTAGAATGGATATTTAAGTCTGGATACCTAAAATAGAGTCACCTACAATTATGAAGATGCCGGAAGGTAAATTGAGAAAGACAGATACAAAAGACAGATACAAAAAGACAGATACAAAAAGACAGATACAGAAAGGAGTCCAAACATGAACGACGATAAAAATACAAACGGGCAGGAAGTAGATGATATAATTAATATGCTTGACCACATGGTGGAGAGTGGAGTTGGAAGAATTAAAGTAAAAACTTCTGAAGAATTAGCAGAAGGAAGCGTGAAAAAGGAATATCATCATGGACGATGTGATATAAATAGTCCATTTGCCTGCGGACAATCTTTTGATACAGAAGAGGATAAAAGGCCGTAAAATCAACATATAAACGAAGTTTATAAATAGTTTATATTTGTTTATGCTTTGTTTATTGCTTTGTTCCCTGGATTATTATATTATAATAATATCTTGAGCCCCCCTCAAGATAAATTCCGAAAGAATTCCCCTTTTACACAACGGAGAAGCCACGACTTCGTCGTGGCTTTTCTGCTGTCTACAATGATATTGGCTGACACAGAAAAATGCTTCATTTCTTTTAACTATGTGTTATAATTTATGAAAGCAGACGAAATGTGTAGGAGTATGTATGGAAAAAGTACTGAAACTAGGAAGCCGAATTGAATTAGTAAAAATGGGAATCCCATTGGACTCTCCTGATATAGCGAGTAAAAAGCTGGTCAGCTCTATTCATGAGATTATCGACGAGGATACGGTCGTAATTACGAATCCTACGATGCAGGCACGCTTGGTGCCGATGCACCCGGACGAGAAATTTGACTGTTACTTTTTGTGAATGGCAAAATTTATAACAGCAGAGTGAAGATTATGAGAAATCTTCTAGACGGTAAAATGCGAACCGTGAAGATTAGTATTCTGGATGAGATAGAAAAATACGAACGAAGACAGTTTTATCGCCTGGAAACCAGTATGGAGATCAGCTATCTTTTGCTGACTGCGGACAATGCAAATGATTTTAAAGAAGCAGTCAAAAGCAACCGGTTATTGGAAATGAAGGGGTTTGTAACAGGAACAACGATAGATCTAAGCGGTGGCGGTGTCAGATTCACTTCAGATAAACTGTTACCGGAAAACGGTATGATCATAACCCATATGACAGCCAATATGGATGGTACTGTTAAACACTATATTTTTCTTGGCAAAATAATCAAATCAGATAAGCATCGCGAAGTAAGGGGAGTGTTTGAACATCGCATGCAATTCGTTGATCTAAAGCAGGATGCAAGAGAGGAATTAGTACAGTTTATCTTCCAATGCGAGCGAGAAAGACTGAAAAATCGCAAAGTGTGATAGAAAACTAGAGAGAAATTGCCTAAAATGTGCATATATTCTTTGTACAATTACATGAAAGAAGCAAGAAAGCTTGCAAAATGCCCCTTTTCGTGATAATGTTTTATATGGATATAAATAGTAATCCAATATATATACGTTGAGAGGAGATAATCATGAACAAATCAGAGTTGGTTGAAGCTATGGTTAAGAAAACCGGAATGTCTAAGAAAGACACCGAGGCAGGATTAAACGCATTCTGTGAAGTAGTGAAGAAAGAGCTTTCGAACAAGAAGGGGGACAAGAAAGTACAGTTAGTAGGTTTTGGTACATTTGAAGTTTCCGAGAGAAAGGCTAGAAATGGACGTAATCCTTTGACAGGCGAGACAATTAAGATCAAAGCTTCCAAGAGCCCTAAATTCAAACCGGGCAAGGCATTTAAAGATGCAGTTAACGGAGCAAAAAAGAAGTAATCTGATTGATTTTTGCAGCGGCTGTGAAAACAGCCGCTGTTTTTTTGACTTTTCAGAATAATTATTAAAGAATTATTAAATTAGTTGGTTTAAACCTTGAAAATGTCGGAAAAATAAAGATATAATAATACTATAAAAAATAGATACATCAGCGACGTATCGTCAATTTAGAAGGAAAGGTGGCAAGTATGGAAAAATATCAGATCGGTGATTATGTACTGTATGGTGTATCAGGGGCGTGTCAGATTACGGAAATTGGAACATTATCATTTGGAGGACCGGATAAGATTTATTATTCCTTGAAACCGGTGTATGATACAAGAAGCACAATCTATGTGCCTATTGCAAAAGAAGAGGAAATAGCAAGAAAAGTTATTACAAAAGAAGAAGCAGAGAGCATACTTGAAATGGTAAAAAATGCAGAACCGGCAGATTTTGTCGCAGAGTGGGAAGTATGTGATGCTATTCTTAAATCAGGAGACAATGTACAGGTTTCAAAGATGATTCGGTTATTAAGAAACTTACGCAAGGAAAACCGTAAAAATCACAAGGGACTCAATATTGCAGAAGAAAAACTATTACGCGATGCTGAACGGGTATTTTTCAGCGAGATGGCGACTGCATTTGAAAAACCGATGGATGAGATTGTCGAAACACTGAGTATTACCTTAGGAGAATAGACATATCTTGTGGTTTGAATAATAATTTGCCTATATCTTGATTTTTGTAACACAGCCATGTATAATTTAACTGTTCAAGTAACACATTTGTGGAAAGGCTGTGTGAACAGAAGAATGTTTTTGGGAAGATTAAAGTACAACCGTGTTGGAAACAACAGACAGTTGTTGAAAGAAATGGAAGAGGCTGATCGTGCGGTGTGGGAACAGAGACAATATCTGGATACCCATGCAGCAGTTCTCTCTGACGATGAAAAACGCAGAATTGAAAGCGAAATAGAAAAAGCTGAAGAGCGATATTTACTATTGGAATTAAGACGTGCATAATGGCTTATGATAATAGTCGGAAGATAGACGAGAGAGAAAGGAACGCCCAAAATGCGCTCCTTTTTTAGTTTTAGAACAATGTCTGTATAATAAGATGGCTTGCGAAGCGATGAAATACAATTTATAATGAACTAAGAATTCTATGAGAGGTGGAAACAAAGATGGCAGAGTGGAGCGGGAATCTTTCCTTAGAGAACAGACGGCATATGGAGCAATTGATTGAACAGTTAAATAAAGCGTCAGAAGCCTATTATGCGAAAGACAGCGAAATTATGTCCAATTATGAGTACGATGCTCTTTACGACGAATTAGAGGCATTAGAAGAGTCCACAGGGGTAACTTTGTCCAATAGTCCAACGCAGCATGTCGGATATGAAGCGGTGAACGAGCTGCCGAAAGAAAAACATGAAAAACCGATGCTGTCCCTTGGAAAGACGAAAAACAGAGAAGAACTGAAGGCATGGTTAAGAGGTCAGGAGGCGCTCCTATCTTGGAAATTAGATGGACTTACTGTTGTGCTGACCTATCAGAACGGCGAATTGATCAAAGGTGTCACGCGTGGTAATGGAGAAGTGGGCGAAGTGATTACGAACAATGCGCGTGTCTTTAAAAATATACCGGTTAAAATTGCATATCAGGGAGAACTGATTATTCGGGGGGAGGCAATCATCACCTATTCGGATTTTGAAAAAATCAATCAGGAGATTTCAGATGCAGATGCAAAATATAAAAATCCACGAAATCTTTGCAGCGGGTCTGTCAGACAGCTGAATAATGAGATTACAGCGAACCGTAATGTGAAAGTATTTGCGTTTAGTCTTGTAAAAGCAGATGGGGTTGACTTTCATAACTCTGTCGAAGAACAGTTTCGGTTCTTGAAATCACAGGGATTTGACGTGGTTGGCTACAAGCGTGTCAATGAGTTGAATATTCTAGATACAATTGCCTGGTTTGAAAGTCAGATTGTGATGAATGATATTCCTTCCGACGGCCTGGTATTGACTTATGATGATATTGCTTATGGGCAGTCACTTGGAAGAACTGCCAAATCCCCGCGTAATGCAATTGCATTTAAATGGGCAGATGAAATTAGCGAGACAACACTATCTTACATTGAGTGGAGTACGTCAAGGACCGGTCTGATTAATCCGGTGGCTGTATTTGAACCGGTAGAACTGGAAGGTACAACGGTGAGCAGAGCAAGTGTGCATAACCTGAGTATTATGAAAGCCCTGCAACTTGGCATTGGAGATCGTATTACAGTCTATAAAGCCAATATGATCATTCCACAGATTGCAGAGAATCTAACGAAATCGGATGGTCTAAAGATTCCAGAGCATTGCCCTGTATGTAATGGACCGACTGTAATAAAAAGAGTTGCAGATGTTCAGTCTTTGTATTGCGATAATCCCGATTGTGAAGCAAAACGTTTAAAATCCTTCGCACACTTTGTGGAACGCGATGCGATGAACATAGATGGCTTATCAGAAGCGACGCTGGAAAAATTAATTGGTGCCGGACTGATTCATGAATTTGCAGATATCTATAGATTAAGAAATCATAAAGACAGTATTGTTGAAATGGACGGATTTGGTGAGAAATCATTTGACAATCTGATGGAGAGTATTGAAAAATCAAGAACAGTGCAGCTTCCACAGTTCATATACTCTCTTGGAATCTTAAATGTTGGTCTGTCTAATGCCAAGGTAATCTGTAAACATTTTGATTATGAACTGGACAAACTTCTTAGCGCAGACGAAATGGAGATATGCGAAATCGATACGATTGGTGCAGTGATTGCCCACAGCTTCTATATGTTTATGCATGATGAGGAGAATCTGAAGAGACTGAGTCATTTGCAAAAGGAGTTAAAGCTTGAGAAGCCAGCACAGAATCAGACGGCGCAGACATTAAGTAATCTTGTTTTTGTAATCACCGGAGATTTGAATCATTTTGTTAATCGAAATGAATTAAAAACGAAAATCGAAGAAAAGGGTGGGAAAGTAACCGGAAGCGTTACCGGTAAGACCACCTGCCTGATCAATAATGATGCAATGTCTTCCTCTTCAAAGAACAAGAAAGCAAAGGAACTGGGTGTAAAAATAATGACGGAGGATGAGTTTCTTGCAGAATATTTACTTTAGATATAGGCGGTTTGCCATGAAATTGCAATTGTGATAAGATAGGCATAGTTTTGAGTCAATATTTTTGGAAAGAAGGAAGTAAAAATGCCAATTAAGATACAGAGCGATCTGCCGGTGAAAGAAAAACTGGAAGAAGAAAATATATTTGTCATGGACGAAACCAGGGCAATGCATCAGGATATCCGTCCGCTGCAGGTATGCATTCTGAATCTGATGCCATTAAAGGAAGATACTGAATTGCAGCTTTTGCGTGCGCTGTCCAATACGCCGTTGCAGGTTGATGTAACATTTCTCATGGTGAAAAGTCATGTGTCTGTGAATACATCAAGAAGTCATTTGAATCGTTTTTATACATTTTTTGATGATATAAAGGAACAACATTTTGATGGTATGATTATTACCGGAGCACCTGTCGAACAAATGCCTTTTGAACAGGTTGATTACTGGGATGAAATCAGTCATATCATGGAGTGGACCAAGACACATGTTACTTCAACTTTGCATATTTGCTGGGGTGCTCAGGCTGGTTTATACTATCACTTTGGCTTACAGAAAACAGATCTTTCTGAAAAATTGTTTGGAATATATCCACACAAAGTGGCAAGACGTACAGTTCCGCTGGTTAGGGGATTTGATGATATTTTTTATGCTCCTCACAGCAGACATACCACCGTACAGAGCGAAGCAATACACGCATGTAAAGAACTGGTGGTACTTGCAGAGTCAGAGCTTGCCGGTGTGCTTTTGTGTATGACAGAGGATGGAAAGCAAATCTTTATCATGGGTCATCTTGAATATGATAGATATACACTGGAGAAGGAATACAGACGTGATGTTGAGAAAAATCTTCCGATTCATGTTCCGCTGAATTACTACCCGGAGGATGATCCGACGAAAAAACCTTTACTGCAGTGGCGTTCCCACAGCAATAATCTGTATAGCAACTGGCTGAATTACTATGTATATCAGCAAACTCCATTTGAATGGAAAGATTGAGGAATGCTTTAGGGGGACAAGATAGGATGCATATTGAATCACATCATTTCTATGATGTGATTTTTGCATAAAAGACGGCTCTTGCTTAGAAAAAACTATCGGAGGGATAAATGATTCAGAATAGAATGGAAGCCTGCAGAATTCTGGAAATTCCTTTACAGGCCAGTCAGGAAGAGTGGAAAAGTGCATTTCGGGCTATTTGTAAACAGTATCATCCGGATAGTGTTGGCACGTATGCGTCTGGCCGTACCTGTGACTATTATTATCAAGCGGTAGAAGCGTATGAGTTCTTAGAGGCAGAACTGGCAAAACAGCCAAAGAAGTCAAGCCGCGTACTTGGAGGACCGGTAACTTATCGCAAGCATAAAGAGAATCAAGCCAGGATCCAGAAACAGATGGAACGAACAAAACAGCAGAGGCTTGAAGAAACAATGAAGGCTGCAAGAGAGTTACATCAAAAAGAAGAAGAACGCAGAATACTGGATGAAATACGTTGGATTCGAGTGGCCAATATAATCAAAAAGGCAATGGAAGAAGACCGAAAAGAAAAGGAACATATTAAAAAAATGGAGGAAGCACTACGCAAGAGAAAAAAGGATTAATGGTGGGAAAAAATCATGAAATATGTTATGATAAATCGGAATTGTGTTTCGTGGATTGGCAGAAAGCAGGTAAGGATAAATGATTCAACAAGATATGTTATATTTACCATCGGTGAATTATATCAAAAAAGAAAGATTTACCGGTAGCTATGATGGAATGCGTTATATGCTTGAGAAGAAAACCAGGGATGAAGAAACTCTGATTCTTGCCTGTGTATGGAAAGAACCCTTCTGCTTTGAGAAGACCAGGGAAGAAGATAAGGAATATATGGAATTTACACTGGATAAGGAAGGATTGGCCAAGGCTTGGGACTGGCTGAATGAGAAACAGGATGAATATGCCAAAAAAAATAAGTGATCACAGATTATCAGGAAGAAAAGCATGGATTGTATGGGGGATAACTACGGTAGTACTCTATATTCTGACCGCTGCTTTTTTTCATGCCAAACAATTGGGACTGCACTATATGTTACATATGCTGACCACCGGAAATGACAATTTCGTCGCTGTATGGAAAGAGTATTTTAGTACCCTGGGTAATTGTTATCAGGGAATCTATGGAGAACGAAGAAAACTCGTTTTTGGGCTTTTGGAATTTCTGGCACTTCATTTCTTTGTGCCAATCAAATCGTTATATCAGTTTATATTTAAATTCCGGTATCTGGTAGGACTGGCATTACTGTGTTTTATGGTAATCAATCGTTATCATGGAGATTCCATGGGAGCCTTTGATCAATATGTTGAACCCGGGATGGGCAGTGAATTTACAGCACCGGTACTGGGGCAGACCAGAGCCATCCGTTCAGATGAATGGGCGATTACAACACCGGGGAAATTATCATCTTCTTATGGAGAACAGCCATATGGCAGATATAATGAATTGTTACGAGGTGGAGATACCCTGAATATGATCTGCGGAATTTATGTAGGTTACTCCACGATCGGTAAGAATATTTTTCAACTGTTTTATGGGATTCTTGGGGTGGAGTATGCATTTTCACTCGCTTGGTATGGTCCAATCTTTTTGACATTTCTTGTTTCGTTAGAATTTTTCCTTATATTAACTAAGAAAAAGCAACTGCCGGCTGTTGCCGGAAGCTGTCTTGTGACATTTTCCTCTTTCTACCAGTGGTGGGGATTCCCGGCAATGATCTGGACGATGGAAGCCTGTCTGGTATGCTTTTATTATCTGCTCAATACGTCGAAACTTTGGAAGAAGTGTTTGCTTGGCATTGGATTTGCAATATCATTTTCCAGTTTTTGTACTATCCTGTATCCGGCATGGCAGGTGCCCTTTGGCTATGCGGCAATTGCACTTGCAATCTGGATGATGATTGAAAATTGGGAAAAGATTAAGGCCTTACGGTGGAAGGATTATCTTGTAATTGTTGGCATGCTTGCCTTTGCAGGAAGTCTCTTGTTTAGTTATCTGCATGAGACCAGCGAATACATAACGGCAATCGGTCAGACGGTATATCCGGGAGTCAGGGAAGAGACAGGTTCATTTTATCTGCAGAAATTTTTGTATTATTTTATTGCACCCTTCTATCCGTATCATGATATAGGAAATGCCTCTGAATATAGTGTGTTTTTATCTTTGTTCCCATTACCGCTGATTATGGGTTGCATTCAATGGTTTAAGGACCGGAAGAATAACAAAGTCAATCTGATACTTCTGATCGTTGCGCTGTTTTTCCTGTGTTATGTTACCGTGGGACTTCCGTATGGCATAGCCAAGGCTACCATGCTGACTTATTGCACCCCGGCTAGAATGGTGGATGCGATTGGATATCTTCAGGTAATTTTGATGGTACGGCTGCTTGCCGCACCACAATGGAATCAAAAAGAGAAGAATAAGAAGGTAATGTTCTGGTGTGCTTTGACGGCCTCTGTAATTACGGTAGCAATTGCAGCAGTTTATTGTAAGAGATTATATCCACATTACATTAGCTGGTTCTTATTCCTTGGGGCATTTGGCGTTTTTGTCATCATCGCGGTTGGAATCTGCCTGTACCGGTCACGTTGGATTAAGGTGGCAGCCATGTATATGATCATTGCTGTTTCGCTATTCACAGGTCTGACAGTACGTCCGGTAATGAAAGGCTTTGATGCCATCTGGTCCAAACCGGTTGCCGTTGCTATTCAGAACATTGTTGCCAATGACCCGGATGGATTATGGATAGGATGTGGAGATTTCTTCATTTATCCAAGCTTTCTGGTGGCATGTGGAGCTAAAACAGAGAACAGTAACAACACATATCCGGATATGGAATTATTCACACAGCTGGACCCAATGGGAGAATATGAAGAGATATATAATCGATATTCTCATGTGCAGATTGAACTGACAGAAGATGTAACAAGTTTTGAACTGGTTGCACCTGATAGTATTCTGATTCATTTAAATGAAGCTAAGCTACTGGAGCTTGGCGTTGATTATATGATGACGAATTATGAATTAACTGATACACAAAACTGCAGATTTACCAATCTCTACTCTGCGAACGGAGTCTTTCTCTATCACGTTATGGAAAGGAGTCAGGCACAATGAAGGTTCTGGTGATTATTCCGGCATACAATGAGGAAGAGAGCATCAAAATGACCATTGATAAGCTGAGTAAAGATGCGCCCTATGTGGATTATCTGGTTGTGAATGACTGTTCGAGGGATCATACAAAAGAGATTCTTGAACAGATGCATGCTTCCTTTATCAGTCTTCCTGTAAATCTGGGAATTGGCGGGGCAGTACAATCCGGTTATCGTTATGCATTGGCCAATCATTATGACATTGCAGTGCAAATCGACGGTGATGGACAACATGATACCGCTTATCTTGCAACGGTATTGGAACCGTTACAAAAACAGGAGGCCGATGTTGTTATTGGATCGCGTTTTATTGCAAAGGAAGGATTTCAATCCTCCGGA
Source organism: Bacillota bacterium (assembly GCA_029558315.1). Lineage (GTDB taxonomy): Bacteria > Bacillota > Clostridia > Lachnospirales > Lachnospiraceae > NK4A136. The sequence goes on along the minus strand of JAKQFQ010000125.1, from coordinate 21,650 downwards.
ATGCGACGCGCAGGAATAAAAATTCTTGATTCTTTGATTTTCTTATGTACAGGAATTGAAATAAAAGATTCGACGAGTGGATTTCGGGCGATCAATCGTACCATGATAGAGCTGTATGCAAAAGAATATCCAATTGATTATCCGGAACCGGAGGCTATTGTACGGGCGGCTGTTGAAGGCGCGCGTATCTTAGAAGTGCCGGTTGTGATGAAGGAGCGAAATGCAGGACAGAGTTCTATACGTCCTTTACATTCTGCATATTATATGCTAAAGGTTTCAATCGCGATTATTCTATGTCGGATCAGCAATCACAAAAGGAGGAAATGATAATGTCAAATACATTACAAATCTTTATGATAATTGCAGAGGTGATTTATTTCATATTGATTTTCTGCTTTCTGAAAAGAAAAACATTATCTTTGAAATATACGCTTTTATGGCTGATTGCAGGACTTGTGATGCTTTTCTTTACCATTTTCCCATTAACCATGATAAGAGCTGTAAAATTCATTGGTGTGGAATCTGCAATGAATGGTTTATTTGCCTTATGTATCTTTTTTATTATTATTATCCTCATGTCTTTAACTTCAATTGCATCAAAACAATCGGAACGAATTCGTACGTTGACGCAGCAGATTGCGATATTGGAAAAACGTGTTCGTGAAATAGAAGAGCTCAATGAAAAAGCGGATGAAAACTCCAATATGCAGGAGGGTGCATAAATGTTTACGAATAAGGACCATACTTTTGTTATATGTGCGTATAAAGAAAGCCCATATTTGGAACAATGCATTCAATCCTTGAAATCACAGACGGTTGAGAGCCGGATTTTGATGATTACATCTACCCCTAATGAACATATTAAGTCAATGGCTGAGAAATATCAGATAAAACTGCTGGTAAATGAAGGAAAAGCGGGAATCTCGGGCGACTGGAATTATGCATACTATAATGCAGAGAATGCTATTGTGACGATTGCCCATCAGGACGACATATACTGCGAGGAGTATGTTTATCATGTGCTGCAGTATGCGAATTTATCCAAAAAGCCCATTATTTTATTTACGGATTATGGGGAGCTTAGAGAAGGTGCTAAAGTAACCAAAAACAAATTACTGCAGGTGAAACGACTGATGCTGTTACCACTACGTCCTAGAATATTTCACTATAGCAGATTCATACGAAGACGTATTTTGTCTATGGGGTCACCAATCTGTTGCCCCTCAGTCAGTTATGTCAAATCCAACCTGCCTAAGCAGCTCTTCACAAGCGGTTATCAAAGTGACGTTGACTGGCAGGCCTGGGAAAGATTTTCTAGACTTCGAGGCTCCTTTGTCTATATACCTAAAATTCTCCTGTATCATCGAATTCATGAGGATTCGGAGACAACGAGAATCATCGGAGAGAATAACCGTACAGTGGAAGATTATGAAATGTATTGTAAATTCTGGCCAAAGCCCATCGCAAGAGTACTGGAACATTTTTATAACAAGGGAGAAGATTCAAACTGTTTATCATGACGAAACAGAACAATCAGAAGAAAAATGTAATTTGGAATATGATATTCAGTGTCCTGAATGCAGCGCAGTCAGCGATACTTCTTTATTTTGTTAACCTAATCTGCCGAGAGGAACGTGCAGGGATTTTTTCTTTTGCATTCTCAATTGCAGTTCTGTTTATGTATATTGGCAATTATGGAATTCGTAATTTTCAGGTCAGTGATACAAAGGAACGATATCGACCTTCACAATACTATGCATTTCGAATGGTGACATTACTGGCGATGGTGATTTGTGTAGCTATTTATATCTTAAGTCGCTTTGCAATGCCGCCAATCTCCAATGCAGGCAACAATTCAAGTGAAAAAATGCTGGTGATTATTGCGTTATGTCTGACAAGACTCGCAGAATGTCTTGAAGATGTCTTTCATGGAAGATATCAACAGCAGAATGCATTATATCTGGCGGGAATGCAGGGAACAGTAAGAATTCTTTTTGCAAATCTTGCATTTGTATTAATTCTTATGATAAATCATAACCTGGTTTGGGCCAGTATGGTGATGGCAATTGCCTCATGGGTCTGTGTTGTGTTCTTTGCAATTGTCACGATTCGACAATTTGGCGGATTTGCTTTGGATTTTTCAGGAAAGGGAATGAAATCCATGATGTTGGAGTGCTTTCCTTTATTTACAGGGTATTTTCTGATTACCTATCTTGGGAATGTAACCAAATATGCGTTGGAAAGGTATGAATCAAATTCTTTGCAGACATATTTTAATATGATTTTTATGCCGGTATTTGTAATCAATCTTCTGAGTACGATGATTTTTAGACCGATCATTGGAACTATGGCAGAGAATTATAATCATGGGAAAATAAAGGAATACCAGAAGCTGATACAAAAGCAGAATGGAATGATTGCCATAATAGCTGTTCTTATTATCACAATATGTTACTTTATTGGAATTCCGACACTGTCCTGGTTCTATAAGACGGATTTGTCCGAGTATCAGATACCGTTCCTGATTCTTTTACTTGGAGGGACTCTGTCAGCTTATTCAAGCTTCTTAAATGTCTGCATTATTACGATTCGCGGACAGAAAAAAATGCTGATTGCGACCTTACTGACTGCTGTTGTGTCTTACGGGATTACATATAAGAGCCTTGCGTATTTTGTTCAACGCCCAGACCTTTTGAAGCAATGGAATCATATTTTTCCATCCTTAGAAAGCTTACATCTTGGAGTTGCTTCAACCGCATTTTTCATCAGTATGCTGTTGCAGCTGATCTTGTATATTCTGATTCATACGGCAATGTTAAAAAAAGTCTTGCGATATAAAGGAGAAAGAGGATGAAACAGCGTAAAAAAATTGGAATTCTGACAGTCTATTCATTTAACTATGGATCATTTTTTCAGGCGACCTCATTATATCGTAAGATTGAAGAAATGGGATATGATGTGGAATTTATTAACGAGGAGTTTAAAGCGAAGCAGTGGATGAATCTGCGCTTGCTTTATACATTTCATCAATTGATACCGTCGTTTTTAAATCCTGTAATCTGTAAGATTCTTCCTCAATATAAAACATTTCTTCGATTGAAGGAAGACATTGCGGCATATCATGAATCTGCCCCTCATAATTATGACATGAATGTCATAACGAAGGACTATGATGCTGTTGTATTGGGAGCAGATGAAATGTGGTCGGCGAATCCACAGTCGATTCGTTATACACCGGAACATTTTGGATATAAATTGAACTGCCCTCATATTACTTATGCAACCAGTGGCTGTCTATTTGAACATAAGGATAGAGCCTTGTGTGCAAAGGCAGCAAAAGGAATGAGGACCTTTGAAACAATTGCGGTAAGAGATTCCTATACAGCAGCGGTGGTAAAAAAACTGACCAAAAGAACCGTTCCCATTGTTCTTGACCCGACCTTATTAAATCCATATTTTGTCAAGACAACCAAGGTACAATCTAAAGAACCCTATCTTCTGCTGTACGGATCACAATACAGTGAGAAACAAAGAGCTTATATTCTGGCAGAAGCACAGAAAAAACATGCGAAGATCTGTGCCCTGGGATGGCCGCAGGATTTTGCGGATTCCTTCCTTGATCCTGCAAGTGCGCAGGAGTTTCAGCTTTGCTTTGAACAGGCATTATGCTGTTATCCATCAACTTTTCACGGAACGATATTTTCTATTCTGCATCATAAACAGTTTGTAACAATGAGCAGTAGCCTGCGTGGGCGCAAAGTAAAGATGCTTCTGCGGCAATTAAATCTGACCGGACAGATGTTTTTGGATGGCAGAACAGAGTATCCTAAGATTGATTATCAGAAGGTTGATGAAACACTTCAAAGCTTACGCAAGGAATCAGAACAGTATCTACAATCAGCGATAGAGCAAGCTGTTGGCAGTAATTGTGCGGTTGTAGGAAGAAAAAAGCATTGCTATGGCTGTGGAGCCTGTGCCAGCAAATGTCCCGTTGGTGCAATTACCATGAAGTCAGATGAAGAGGGATTTCTTTACCCTCAAATAGAGGAGAGTAAATGTACCAATTGCGGACTTTGCAATAAAGTGTGTCAGAGCCTTAAACCCGTAGAAATGAAGGAAGGCAGCATAATTGCCGCAATTCATATGGACCCAAAAGCACGAATGAGAGCATCTTCGGGAGGCGCATTTGAAGGGATTGCAAAGACCGTGCTTGCGCATAAGGGAATTGTATATGGCGCAGTTTTTGATCAGAATTATCGCGTTCTTCATACAAAGGCAGAAAATTGCAGGGAACTCGAGGCAATGCATGGATCCAAATATGTTCAGAGTGATCTTAATCATACGATGAAGGATGTGCAAAATGAACTATTGCAGGGACGAGAAGTGCTGTTTACCGGAACACCCTGTCAAATAGCAGGGCTACTGGCTTTTCTTGGAAAAAGATATGAGAATCTGATCACCTGTGACATTATGTGTCATGGTGTACCATCGCCTATGGTATGGAAGGATTACCTTGCTAACCTTGAAGAACAGAATAAGGACAAAATCGTACATGTTAATTTTCGTAATAAAGAGAATGGATGGCATAAGCAGGCGTTGGAAATCGTCTATTCCAGTGGAAAAAGAACTCTTGCCGGTAATGAGCAGGACCCTTTCTATATCCTCTATTTTGCGCATGTGATGCATCGTCCTTCTTGCCATGAATGCCGATATACCAGCAGAATGCGTGTCTCGGATCTGACGATTGGCGATTACTGGGGAATTGAGAAGAGCAAAAAATGCTTTCAAAATGTGGAGCAGGGGGTTTCTTTAATTCTCGCCAATACGTGGAAAGGAAAACAGTTGCTGAATGAATCAAAGCAGTTGATTCTTCGTGCTGGTGATTATTCGAGCAGCTATCAGCCTATTTTTGATTCTCCAACAAGAGCTTCTGCAAGGAGAAATGATTTCTTTGACTGTTATCGGAGAGAAGGAAGCAAAGAGGCGATCAGAAAATTTGGAAAACTTGGAACCAAAGAGATCATCATCAAAAAGGTGATTGCGCCAATGACAAAACAACTTGGTATCTATCAACTGGCTCAGAAAATATTCTTTGTGATTCGAAAGTAATCAGACAGTATATGAGTACATTGAAGAAACAAATAGTAAATAATTGATTTACAACTGAAATGTAATTGTTTATAATGTAAATGTGAATAAATTAATTAGTAAATTACAGAAATATTTGGAAGATTTGACAATGAAAATCTTTCGTGCAAAAGAGGTAGGAGAATGAAAACAATTTCTTTAAGAACGAAAACGGTACTTTTGGTTACAATATCGCTGGCATTATGTGTTATATTTTCCATTGTTGTCAGCTATTTATTTTATTCTGATGCGATTGGAATGAATGCGAACTCCAATGAATCTACCAAAACACAATTTTTTCTCATCTTTAGCTGTGCAGAGATTCTTGTAGCGCTGATTATTATCCTGTTGGCGGTATTTTTTGTGGAGAATTACATCATAAAGCCAATCCGAAGTATCTCAGGGGTAGTTGCTTCGATGGTCTATGATAATGAGACCGGTAAAGAGAATTACAATTCAGAAGAGAGTAAAAAGCAGCTAAAGAATCTTGATATTCATACAGGTGATGAGATTGAGGAGCTTTATCATTCTCTTCAGAAAATGCAAATGGATATGAATGAATATATCATTGGCATGAGAGAAGAGAATTGGGAAGAAGAGCATGACAGTATGACGATGCTCAGTAATAAAGCCAAATTTGAAAAGAGAAAAAAAGAGATCTATCCATTTGTAGACTGTATTTATATTGCATGCCTTGATATTGTAAATCTGAAGATTGTTAATCAGATTATCAGTACAGAGGCCGGTGACAGTATTATTACGAAGGTTGCAAGAGAACTGAGGCGCCTAAGCTGTGACACCATTCATACATATCGAATGGAAGAAGATCATTTTGTAATTGTTTGTTGCGGTTATATTGAAGAAGAAGCAATTGCAATTGTGTCTAAGTGGATTAAACGGGTAGGAAGACTGAATCGTAATACAGATAATTTTGAATGTAAGTTAGTCTGGGGTGGCTCTGCTGGAGACAAAGATTTCTCCGTTGATGAAGTATTAAAGAGAGCAGATGCAGAACTATATTGCAAGAAACTTCTTGTGAAGCAGGAGTTAGATGCCGCTAAGAAGTAAATGCGATACGTTGATTCTGTTAAGAAAGCGGGTGTCGTATGGCGGATCATTTGGATCGAATCAATCATGAAAATTATCTTCGAGGCAATCTGATTAAGTGGTGGAATGTTAATATAATTCCGGCACAGACAACAATGAAAGAGGACGCGGAAGATAGTGATTATGAGGATGTAAGAGATCAGATGTCTAACTCTGCTTGGAGTAATGAGCAGCTTAGTGATAATACAGAAGAACAATCAGAATGGAATGCTGATTCATTAATGGAAGAACAACGTAATACGGATGATCAAGACGACGATAAACAGAATGTGATCGAACAGGTTCTTCAAAGTAACAGTAATCAGTCAGTATATGAGATTGCACTTAAGAATCTTCAGCTTGAAGAAGCAAAAGAAATCTATGAAAGATTACTTCGTGAAGAAAAGGCGGATGAGGAAAAAAAGCAAAAGGAAATTGAGAATGCCATGAAAAACGCATAGGAAACAGAATAATAAAGCATCTCCTCTAAAGGAGATGCTTTTCGTTATTTTGTAATATTCTGCTCTTTCTTAAGATTTTTATTAGCAGTAGAGAGCATTAGTTTGATACGGTTTAGCTGATTGACTTCACTGGCGCCCGGATCATAATCGATTGCAACAACATTAGAGGTTGGGTACTTCTTACGAAGTGCTTTGATAACACCCTTACCCACAACATGGTTTGGAAGACAGCCAAATGGTTGACAGCATACAATATTGGCAGTTCCGGCATGAATTAACTCCAGCATTTCTCCAGTTAAGAACCAGCCCTCACCGGTCTGGTTACCGATAGATACAATTTCACTGGCATGTTTTACAAGCTCATAGATATTGGATGGTGGAGTAAAATGTTTACTCTTCTTTAATGCCTTAGCAGAACAGGAACGGACGAAATCCATGCCTGTGATACCAAGTTTGGAATTCCTTGCAGTTTTCTTGCTCGTACCAAGATGCTCTGCTTTATAGATCTGATTGTAGAAGCAGTAATACATGAAATCTACCAGATCCGGAACAACCGCCTCTGCGCCTTCATGCTCTAATAAATCAACCAGATAGTTGTTGGCTGCTGGGGCGAATTTGACTAAGATCTCACCAACGATTCCAACGCGAGGTTTTCTTTCTTCATGAATTGGTATGGCATCGAATTCACGAATCATTTCACGACACATCTTCTGATAAGTGAAGAAATTCATATGTTTGCGGGTAATGAATTCATTACATCTTGCAAGCCATTTTTGATGAACTTCTTCCACACTTCCGGGCGTAATCTCATATGGGCGCATACGATAAATGCAGCGCATGAAGATATCTCCAAAGAGTGCGGCATAGAGAAGACGAATGACAAGGTTTGCAGAAATCTTAAATCCTGGATTGTCTTCAAGTCCACTTAAGTTAAGCGAAATAACAGGAATATTAGGATATCCGGCCTTCTCCAGTGCACGACGGATAAAACCAATATAGTTGGTCGCACGACAACCGCCGCCTGTCTGAGTCATCATCAGTGCCAGATGATCAGTGTCATATTCGCCAGACTGAATCGCTTCCATGAGCTGTCCTACAACACAGAGAGAAGGATAGCAGGCATCATTATTCACATATTTAAGTCCTACATCAACAGAATGACGATTGTCATTGGTCAACACCTTTAGATTGTAACCACAGGTGCGAAAGGCACTCTCAAACATATCAAAATGCAGAGGTGACATCTGTGGACAAATGATGGTGTATGTCTTTTTCATTTCCTCAGTAAAAAGAACACGATTAATATTAGTCGGCTGAATACAGCGTTGTTTGTTCTGGCGTTCTCTAACTTCAATTGCCGCTAACAGGGAGCGGACACGAATACGTGCAGCCCCAAGGTTGTTGACTTCATCAATCTTTAGGCAGGTATAGATTTTTTCGGAACCGCTTAAGATATCACATACCTGGTCGGTGGTAACGGCATCCAGACCGCAGCCAAAGGAATTCAGCTGAATAAGGTCAAGATCATCTCTGGTCTTTACATAGCTTGCAGCACAGTAAAGTCTGGAGTGGTACATCCACTGGTCAGATACAATCAGTGGCCGCTCGGGCTTGGACAGATGTGAGATACTGTCTTCTGTTAAGACAGCAATTCCGTATGCGTTAATCAGCTCTGGAATACCATGATTAATCTCCGGATCGATATGGTAAGGACGGCCGGCAAGAACGATGCCACGCTTGTTATTCTTGGTCATATAGTCCAGAACTTCCTCACCTTTTTTCTGAATATCCTTATGAACGCGATCCTGTTCCTCCCAGGCTTTTCTGATGGCATTGGTTACCAGATTGGCAGGAATCTCACTGAATTCATCGACAAGAACCGGAAGAATCGTATTGATACTTTCAAAGGATAAAAATGGATTGCGGAAACGTACTTCTCCACGACCAATTTCTTCAATGTTATTCTTGATATTCTCAGGGTAGGAAGTTACAATCGGACAGTTATAGTGATTGTTGGCTTCCGGAGTCTCTTTACGCTCATAGAAGAGGGCAGGATAGAAGATAAAATCAACCTTCTGATTAATCAGCCACTGTACATGTCCATGTGCAAGCTTGGCCGGATAGCATTCAGATTCACTTGGGATGGACTCGATTCCAAGTTCATAAATCTTACGATTGGACAAGGGAGATAATACCACTTGATAATTCAATTCAGTAAAGAAGGTATACCAGAATGGATAGTTTTCGTACATATTCAGAACTCTGGGGATACCGACTTTGCCACGGAACGCTTTGCCAGCAGAAAGCGGTTCATAGTTAAATATCTGTTTTAATTTGTATTCAAACAGATTCGGAATATTGTTTTCATTTTTGGGCTTGCCGAGACCTTTTTCACAACGGTTACCGGAGATATATTGACGACCGCCGGAGAATTTGTTGATTGTAAGACGGCAGTTATTGGTACAGCCTTTACATTTGGCCATAGAAGTTGTGAATTGAAGGGCTTCAATCTGTTCGAAACTAAGCATGGTGCTTTCATATCCCTTGGTAAATCGTTCACGAGAGATGAGAGCAGCACCAAAAGCACCCATGATACCTGCGATGTCCGGACGGATTGCTTTACAATCGGCAATTTTTTCAAAGCTTCTAAGAACTGCATCATTATAGAAGGTACCACCCTGAACAACAATTCTTTGACCAAGTTCTGAAGCATCTGAAACCTTGATAACTTTGAACAATGCATTTTTAATGACAGAATAAGCAAGACCGGCAGAGATGTCAGAGACAGATGCGCCTTCCTTTTGTGCCTGTTTTACTTTAGAATTCATAAATACGGTACAACGGGTACCAAGATCGATAGGGTGTTTCGCAAAAAGTGCGGCCTTGGCAAAATCCTGCACAGAATAATTCAGAGAGCGAGCAAATGTTTCAATAAAGGAACCACAGCCGGAAGAACACGCTTCATTTAATAAGACACTGTCCACTGTCTGGTTTTTAATACGGATACATTTCATATCCTGACCACCGATATCTAAAATACAGTCTACCTTAGGATCAAAGAAGGCAGCTGCATAATAATGCGCTACGGTCTCAACCTGACCATCATCGAGTAAGAAAGCAGCCTTCATCAAAGCTTCGCCGTATCCGGTAGAGCAGGCACGAACGATCTTGGCATCGGAGGGCAAAAGTTCTCTGATCTCTTTAAAGGAACGAATTGCAGTCTCGAGAGGGCTTCCGTTGTTATTACTGTAGAAGGAATACAGAAGACAACCATCCTCATCAACCAGAGCAATCTTGGTTGTCGTACTTCCGGCATCAATACCCAGGAAACAATTACCGTGATAGTTAGCAAGCTCGGCAGTCTTCACACAATGAGAATCGTGTCTTGCCCTGAATTCTTCGTAAGCACCTTCATCTGCAAAAAGCGGTTCCATACGTTCTACTTCAAATTCCATGTGAATATCGCCATTGAGACGATTCACCATTTCCTGCATACTGACAATGCCGGTTTCCTCTACGGTGCCTTCTTCCTTGGCATTCAAGGCAGAACCAATGGCAGCAAAAAGATGAGAATTATCTGTACAAATAATATGCTCGTCGTCTAGATTCAGGGTACGAATAAAGGCAACCTTTAATTCAGATAAGAAATGAAGGGGACCACCAAGAAATGCTACATGGCCACGAATTGGCTTACCACAGGCAAGTCCGCTGATGGTCTGGTTGACAACTGCCTGAAAAATAGAGGCAGCCAAATCTTCTCTGGTAGCGCCATCATTGATCAGAGGCTGAATATCTGTCTTGGCAAATACACCACATCTTGCAGCAATGGTATAGAGAGACTGATAAGACTTGGCATATTCATTCAGACCGGAAGCATCTGTCTGAATCAAAGAAGCCATCTGGTCAATAAAAGAACCTGTACCACCGGCACAGATACCATTCATACGCTGCTCTACATTGCCTCCTTCAAAATAAATAATCTTAGCATCTTCGCCACCAAGCTCAATTGCCACATCGGTCTTTGGGGCGAGCGTTTCTAACGCAGTACTCACGGCAAGAACTTCCTGAACAAAAGGAACCTGCAAATGCTTGGCAAGGGTAAGTCCACCGGAACCGGTGATTACTGGAAGCAGGGTAATATCTCCTAAAAGTTCAAATGCTTTTTCAAGCAGTGATTTCAAAGTTTCTCTGATATTTGCATAATGTCTTTCGTAATCAGAGAACAAAATATGATTATCAGAATCAATGACTGCAATCTTAACGGTTGTGGACCCTATATCAATTCCGAGTCTGTAAATCGGTTGGTTCATAAAAATAACTCCTTTAATTTGAATAATTTATTTCATATTTTCGTAACAATTTTAATGCATACTTTCTAATTATACGACCAGAAAAAACATTTCGCAATGGAATAAATGTCGAAAAATGTGTGATCGTAGTGATGACGCATATTTTGTGCTTTTTCCATTGGTTTACTTTTCCAATGTGGAATGTTAAAATAGGACATTATGGAGGTAAGACATGAACAAATTTATTAATTTTCTTGAGCGAAAGATCGGAAAGTACGCGATTAAGCGACTTCCCTTATATATGGTGATTATGTATGCAATCGGATACATGATGCAGATAATTAATCCGGCAATAACGGATGTAATATCATTAAATCCCTATGCAATTGCCCATGGACAGGTGTGGAGACTTGTAAGCTGGTTACTGATTCCGCCAGCTGAAAATAACCTTTTCTTTGTTGCAATTATGTTGTTTTTTTACTATTCCATTGGAACCAATCTGGAACGCACCTGGGGAGAATTTTATTTTAATTATTACATTTTCTCAGGAATCCTGTTTACAATAGCAGGTGCATTCCTGTTGATGGGATATTCCTATTGGATTACTCCGGATTTGATGACGAATCTGAACCAGGAAGCACTAAGGACCTATGGAGAAGCGTGTCCGGCACTATATGGTGGAGATTATTTCTTTAGATACTATTCTTCTTTCTTTTCGACATACTATATAAACATGTCTATATTCCTTGCCTATGCTGCGACTTATCCGGAAATGCAGGTGCTGATTTTTTTTATTATCCCGGTTAAGGTGAAAGTTCTTGGAATCATTTATGCAATTATGCTTGTATTCAATATTATTATGATGCGTGCCATGGGTGTTTTTATTATTGGTGCATCTTTGCTTAATTTTGTGGTATTCTTCCTTGCAACGAGAAAGGGAATGCATCGAACGCTTAAGGATATTAAGAGACAGCGTGAATTTAAGAAAAAAATACAGCCAGTGCAGCGTGCGAAGATTTCCAAGCATAAGTGTGCCATCTGCGGAAGAACCGATGATCAGTATCCGGATCTGGAATTCCGTTTCTGTTCTAAATGTGACGGAAACTATGAATACTGTCAGGAGCATTTATTTACTCATAAGCATGTTAAGAGATAAATTTATCCATAAAATATTGGATTAGAAACGTAACTATAATATACAAGGAGCTGCAATATGTCTGATAGAGAAGAAGAATTACAATTTGCCAGGAAGCTATATGAACTGAAGGATACAGCTGCCTTACAAGGCGGATATCTTACGAAGGAACAGATTGATGAATGTTTTCCCCAGATGTCCACTGAACAAATGAAGTTAATTTATGATTATCTGGAAAAGAATCATATCGGAATTGACCAGCCATTGGATTCACAGGAGTTTATGAGTGAAGAAGATAATGGATATTTAAAATTCTATCTGGAAGAGTTAGAGGAGATTGAGCAATATAGTGATGCGAAGAAGCGAGCCATCACAATGTCCGCAATCAGTGGAGACAAGATGGCAAGAGAAGAATTGATCAAAGTCTATCTGAACAATGTTGTTGATATTGCCAAGCTTTATGTTGGACAGGGTGCCAATATGTCGGATCTGATTGGAGAAGGAAATGTTGCACTTGCAATGGCAGTGTCCATGATGGAATGTATTGAGAGTCCGGAGGATGCCGATGCTATGATTACCAGAACAGTCATGAATGCGATGGAAGAGTATGTTGGAATGGAAAGCGAAGAAGAGGAGACCCTTCGAAAAGCATTGGAATTAGTTGATCGTGTTACTGACAAGGCTGCTGAGATATCCAAGGAATACATGAGAAAAGTAACAATTGATGAACTGGTAGAGGAAGGTGGCCTTGATCGTGAAGAAGTATTAGAGACCATTAGAATAACAGACGGATGTAAAGAATACATTGAGGTGCCGGATGAAGCTGAATGAAAATGATTATAAATATGTATTACAGGAATTTTCCAAAGTAATGATCGGGGCAAGATACACATATGAAGAACTGTTGATGAATGAGCGGGTTCCTTTCAAATTTCAGACAATCATTGATCGTTATATTCTGCCCTATGCAGATAGTAAGGAAGAGATTGGAAAGCATCTGCTTAGGATGACAAAGGAAGATCCGAATTACAGGATTTATGAGAATCTAAAGATTCAGATTGGCTATTATAAGCCAAAAGCAGGGGGAGGATTTGAACAGAAAAAAGTATCCCTGGAGCAATTGACCAAGGAAGCAGAACACTGGAATCCGGATTCGCTGATCTATGAGGTTATGATTTCGAATCTGGCACTTATGGCATTTAAAATATAAGAGAATGAAAAGAAACGGAGATTAATATGAAGGCAGAGAATATTTCGGCATATAAGATTATTGAACAGCATCGTATTGAAGATGTTAATTCTATGGGATATCTTCTTGAACATAAGAAATCGGGAGCCAGAGTAACAGTTCTTGAGAATGATGATGATAATAAGGTGTTTTATATTGGATTTCGTACACCCCCAAAGGACAGCACGGGAGTGGCGCATATTCTGGAACATTCCACCCTGTGTGGTTCTAAGGAATTCCCCCTGAAAGACCCTTTTGTAGAATTAGTGAAGGGCTCGCTGAATACATTTTTAAATGCTATGACCTATCCGGATAAGACGGTTTATCCTGTTGCAAGCTGTAATGACCAGGATTTTAAGAATCTGATGCATGTTTATCTGGATGCTGTATTTTATCCTAATATCTATCAGGAACGAAAGATTTTTGAGCAGGAAGGCTGGCATTATGAGCTGAATGATATCAAGGATGACTTAAACATTAACGGTGTTGTTTATAATGAAATGAAAGGGGCATTTTCGGCTCCGGATGATGTGATGGACCGCGAGATTTTTAATTCACTCTATCCTGATACGGCTTATGGAGTGGAGTCCGGTGGTGCACCGGAAGCAATCCCGGATCTTACTTACGAAGATTTTCTGGCATTTCATCAGAAATACTATCATCCAATCAATTCCTACATCTATCTGTATGGTAATGCTGATATGGAAGAACGCCTGAATTGGATGGACGAACATTATTTGTCAGCCTATGACAGAATCAGTGTGGAATCAATGCCGGGAACTCAGAATGGATATCATGAGGTAAAAAGAATCGAAAGACATTTCCCTATTACAGAGGAAGAAAATGAAGAGGACAATACCTATCTTTCTTATAATGCGGTGATTGGAACTTCACTGGATCGCAATCTGTATCTGGCTTTCCAGGTAATTGATTATGCGATTGCGGGTGCGGCAGGAACTCCTTTGAAACAGGCGCTGTTTGATGCAGGAATAGGAACTGAGGTTGTTAGTGTATATGAGAACGGAATCTATCAACCGTATTATAGTATCGTTGTAAAGAATGCCAATGCAGATGATGAAGAAAGATTTGTAGAGATCATCGAACGGAAATTGACTAGAGTAGTCAAGAATGGATTTGATAAAAATGCATTACTTGCAGGATTAAATGCTTTGGAATTCAAACATAGAGAAGCCGATTTTGGAGCAACTCCGAAAGGATTAATCTATGGATTAAATGCCCTGGACAGCTGGCTCTATGACAAAGACTTACCATTTCTTCATATGGAAGCCAATGAAACATTTGCCGGGCTGAAAGCACTGATTGACAGTGATTATTTTGAGCAATTGGTAGATCGGTACTTATTAAAGAATACACACAAAACGATTCTTACGTTAAAGCCGATGAGAGGTCTGACAGCAAAGCGTGAGAAGGAACTATCGAACAAGCTTGCGGCATATAAAGCTTCTCTGACACAGGAGGAACTAAAAGCAATCGTAGATGCAACAAAAGCACTCAAGGATTATCAGGAGGCAGAAGAGTCAAAAGAAGCATTGACCTGTCTTCCGAGATTGCAACGCACGGATATTCGAAAAGAAGTTATTCCATTTATCAATCAACAGGTTAAAATAGATGGAGCCGATGGTCTGCATCACGATGTATTTACAAACGGAATTCTGTATCTGAGTCTATTATTTGATATGAAGAAAGTGCCGGTTGGACTGTATCCCTATATTGGTCTTTTGAAGGCAGTGCTGGGATATGTTGATACATCAAGTTATTCCTATGAACAGCTTGGGTATGAGATTAACAAGAGAACCGGAACTTTATTTGCTACAACGAAGATTATGCCACAGAATGGAGAAACGAATCAGTTTTCCATGTTCTTTGAAATGGCAATGAGCGTTCTGACACCACAACTTAAGAGTGGAATAGAACTGCTAGATGAGATAATGTTCACTTCAAAGCTGACTGATGCCAAGCGATTAAAGGAGATTATCGGAGAATCGAAATCCCGTTTACAGGCAAGCATGACGTCCTCCGGTAATGCGGTTGCAATGGGAAGAGCACTTTCCTATGCATCGGTCTATGGTGCTACTACGGATCGAATTGGAGGACTGGAGTATTTTAGATTCCTTGAAAATGCTGAGGCGAATTTTGAAGTCAAGAAAAATGAGATTATTCAGGGACTTAAGGATGTCTGCAGCTACATCTTCAGAAAAGAAAATCTGCTGGTGGATGTAACCGGAAAAAAGGAGCAGCTAGAGGCTCTGCAGGGATGTATTGCACCATTGCTTCTAAAGATGAATACGAAGACAATTGATTCCACTGTTTTGGATGAAACGATCACTTTACAGAAGAGGAATGAAGGATTTACAACGTCAGGGCAGGTACTCTTCGTATGTCGTGCCGGTAATTATAAGAAAAATGGTATCCGGTATACGGGCTCTTTGCGAATCCTTAAGACGATTATGGGCTATGACTATCTGTGGAATGAGGTTAGAGTAAAGGGAGGCGCTTATGGTTGTATGAGCAATTATATGCGTAATGGAGAAGCTTATTTTGTATCTTATCGAGACCCGAATCTGAAAAATACGATAGAAGTATTTGAGCATGCTGTTGATTATCTTGCTGCATTTGAAGCAGATGAAGAAGTAATGACCAAATACATTATCGGTACAATCAGTGATTTGGATATTCCGCTTACTCCACGTACGGCAGGAGTTCGTTCCCTGGCAGCATGGATTTCCGGAATCAGACAGGATGAGATACAGCAGGAAAGAGACGAGATTCTCAATGCAAGTCAGGAATCCATTCGGCAGCTGGCTGAATATGTTAAGGCTTTTCTGGCAGATGAGATTGTGTGTGTCGTAGGTAATGAAGAGAAAATTAGAAATGAAAAAGAGCTATTTGGCATGGTAACCCCGTTAATTCACTAATCGTATTATGAAATGTGAGAAGTATGAGAACATAAGAAAAAGAGGAGAATTGAAATGAAAAAATCACTATTGTTAGGAGTTTTATTAACAACTGTATTGTTAAGTGCATGTGGTAGTGGCGCCGCTGATAAGAACAGCTATGCGCTTGATACGGGCGCATCATATACAGAAGAAGCGTATCCACAGGAAGCAATGGATTATGATACAGCAGATGTCTATGAGAACAGTACAGTTACTGTAGAGAATGGTGCGATTGATGCGCAGGAAAGCGCTACAGTGACCGATGACAGAAAATTGATCACAACGATGAATATGTCAGTAGAAACGGATCAGATGGATGCCCTGATGAACAATGTGGAAGAGAAAACTGAGAGCTTAAACGGTTATATAGAGAGCTCTTCCATGTATAGTGACTCTGATGGACTTCGCTGCTGTTACTATACGATAAGAATTCCACAGGAACAGCTTGATTCCTTTGTCGCTACAATCTCTGGTGAGTCCAATGTGATTTCTAAGAGCACAGATGTATCAGATGTGACACTTTCTTATGTGGATATGGAAAGCCGTAAGGAAGTATTAGAAGAGGAAGAAGACCGTTTACAGCAAATGTTGCAGGAATCGACAGACATTGAAACGATGCTTGCAGTAGAAGCAAGATTATCAGAAGTGATCTGCCAGAAGGAATCCATGGAAGCACAGCTTCGAACCTATGATAATCAGATTAATTACAGTACGATTTATCTGAATATTGAAGAGGTTGCAGTTTATACGGTTGTATATGAACAATCTGACTGGGAGAAAATGTCACAGGGATTTATGAACAGCGTAAAGTCAGTTATGAGCGGATTGAAAAACTTTGGAATCGGCATAGTTATTGCATTCCCTTACATATTTTTTATTTCTGTTATTGTTTTGGTATTTTTCCTGATTATTCGTGCAATTATAAAGCATAACAACAAACAGGCAAAAAAAACTAAGCTTCAGCAACCGATTCCGATACAGCAACCGATGCCGATGATGCAGCCGATGCCGATACAGCAGTCAATGCAGGCACAGCAGCCTGTAAATTCGGCACAAATCGGCAATGAAGAAGCAACACAGACACCGGTAACAACAAAAGAACAATAGAAGGCAAGGTACAAAAGTGGAAGATAACACAAAATCAGGATTTGTTACTTTGATTGGAAGACCCAATGTTGGTAAATCAACATTGATGAATCAGATCATAGGGCAGAAAATTGCAATTACATCACAGAAACCCCAGACGACAAGAAACAGAATTCAGACAGTTTATACTGCAAAACGCGGACAGATTGTTTTTGTTGACACGCCGGGAATGATGAAGGCGAAAAACAAACTGGGCGACTATATGGTCGGTGTGGCGATGCAGTCTATGAAGGATGTTGATGTTGTGCTGTTTCTTGTAGAACCTTCGGATTATATTGGAGAAGGCGACAAGAGTATTATGGAACAATTAAGTAAAGTCAAGAGCCCTGTTATCCTGGTAATTAATAAAATGGACACAGTAAAAAAACCTGATTTACTTCGCTTTATGGATGCTTATTGTAAGGTGTTTGATTTTGCCGAGATTGTTCCTGTATCTGCGTTGAAGGGCGAGAATATTGAAGATTTGATTACAACTATTTATCAATATTTGCCTTACGGACCTTACTTTTATGATGAGGATACCCTGACAGATCAACCGCAGCGACAGATTGTTGCAGAATTGATTAGAGAAAAAGCCTTACGTTTGCTGGAGAAGGAAATACCTCATGGAATAGCTGTTGTGATTGAGCAGATGACGTATCGTAAAGGCAAACCGGGAATCTATGATATTGAGGCAACAATTATCTGCGAACGGGATTCACATAAGGGAATCATTATTGGAAAGAACGGAGCCATGTTGAAACGAATTGGAAGCATGGCAAGACCTGAGATGGAGGATATGCTGGAATGCAAGGTGAACCTCAAGCTCTGGGTTAAAGTGAAAAAGGATTGGCGTGAGAGTGATTATCTTGTCAAAAATTTTGGTTATCACAAAGAAGATACCTGATACTTCCAGTATAGAAAATGGTCAGTTGCAGACCCTAATTCAGACGGATCACATCCGCTGAAAGGAGCAAATGACGAGATGAATCAAAATGATTATTGGGAACAATTTTGGAGTAGTGGAAGAATTGATGATTATTTAAAATATGTAAGTGCAGTACAAATACCAGAGAGCAGTGCGGATGAAGCTGCTGCTACAGAGGGCGAAAAGACCGATAAGGTGAGCTAGATGCAGGAATATATTTGGACAACAGGAATGATATTAAGAACCGAGCCTATCAGTGATTATGATAGGCGCGTTGTTATTTTGACCAAAGAACATGGTAAAATAACTGCATTTGCCAAAGGTGCGAGAAGACAGACGAATAAGCTGATAGCAGCGACGGATTTGTTTGATTTTGGAGAATTTAAATTATTTCCAGGCAGGAACTCCTATTCTATGGTGGATGCTTCGATTAAGAACTACTTTGAAGAACTGAGAAGCGATTTTAACCTTGCTATGTATGGAATGTATTTTCTTGAAATCATGGATTATAACACAAGAGAGAATAATGATGAAAGAGAAATGCTTAAACTCTTATATCAATCATTAAAAGCGCTGATTCATGCAGAGTATGATAATCGTCTGGTTCGGACTGTGTTTGAATTAAAGACGATTATGCTGATGGGTGAATTTCATCGGGATGCTTATCGGGAGGGATATCAGGATACCACGCTTTATACATTGGATTACATAGCCGGTCAGAAGCCGGAGAGTATTTATACATTTCGATTATCGGATACAATTCTTACACAATTGATGGAAATCAGTAAGAAAGAGCGGCTCATAACATGGAATCATGTATATAAGAGCGAAGAAATATTATCTGTGATTGATCAGAATTAAGCGGAATTAATTTGCTGGTTGAAAAGTGAAAGGTAGTCCGCTATAATGACATATAGTATTTTCAGAAAGGCATGGAAAATAAAATGCGTAAATATATTTGTATAGGGATTCTTGTACTGATGCTGGCATCAATTGCCGGGTGTTCTGAGGAAACAGCAGCAATTTCACAGAATAGTATTACTGTTGCAAAAGATCAGTCCTTAAGCGTAACACTCGTTGAGGAGTTTCAGGAGTCTTATTATGATGAGACGGAACTGATCAATATGGTTAATTCTGAAGTGACGGCTTATAATACGGCAGCTGGTAAGGATTGTATCACAGTTGGAGATCATCTTCTTGAAAACGGACAGATGCATTTAACACTTGAGTTTGTGGCCTGTACGGATTTTTGTTCTTATATGCCAGAGGATCTATTTGTAGGGACCGTTCAGGAGGCTTATGATAAAGGATATGATTTTAATCGTTCTCTTGAGTCAGTCGGCAGTAATGGAGCAACCATAGGCAAAAATGATCTGCTTAGCATGGGAAATAGTAAGATTGTTGTATTAACAGGCGCAATGGTAGTTCGCTGCCCGTCTAAGATTACTTACTATTCTCAGGGAATGGAGCTGTTGGATTCCAACACAGTTCGTGCAACTACAGAAGGATGTTATTTTATTATATACAAATAGATGGAGGCTAAGAAAATGGAAAAAACAATGGACAAAATTGTGGCACTTGCCAAGGGAAGAGGATTCGTATATCCGGGTTCTGAGATCTACGGCGGACTTGCCAATACATGGGATTACGGCAATCTTGGTGTTGAGCTGAAGAATAATGTTAAGCGTGCATGGTGGCAGAAATTTGTACAGGAGAACCCATATAATGTTGGTGTTGACTGTGCGATCTTAATGAACCCGCAGACTTGGGTGGCTTCCGGACATCTTGGTGGTTTTTCCGATCCTTTGATGGATTGCAGAGAGTGCCATGAGAGATTCAGAGCAGATAATGTTATTGAAGATTATGCTAAGGAACATGGTATTGAGTTAGAGGCTTCAGTAGATTCCTGGAGTACTGATAAAATGATGGAATACATCAAAGAGAAAGGTATTCCCTGTCCTACCTGCGGAAAACATAATTTTACAGACATCAGACAGTTTAACTTAATGTTCAAGACCTTCCAGGGTGTAACGGAAGATGCGAAGAGTACGGTATATTTTAGACCTGAGACAGCACAGGGTATTTTTGTTAACTTCAAGAATGTTCAGAGAACTTCCAGAAAGAAGATTCCTTTTGGTATTGGACAGGTGGGTAAATCTTTCCGTAATGAAGTAACACCAGGTAACTTTACTTTCCGTACAAGAGAATTTGAACAGATGGAACTGGAATTCTTCTGTGAACCGGGAACTGATCTTGAATGGTTCCGGTATTGGAGACAATTCTGTATCGACTGGTTAAAAGCTCTTGGTATTAAGGATGATGAAATGAGAGCAAGAGACCATTCTCCAGAGGAGCTTTGTTTCTATTCTAAGGGAACAACTGATATTGAATTCTTATTCCCGTTTGGTTGGGGTGAGTTATGGGGAATTGCAGACAGAACCGATTATGATCTGACACAGCATCAGAATGTTTCCAAGCAGGATATGAGCTATTTTGATGAGACAAAAAATGAGAAGTATATACCATATGTTATTGAACCATCACTTGGTGCAGACCGAGTTGTTCTGGCATTCCTTTGTGCTGCATATGATGAAGAGGATCTTGGCGAGGGAGATATGAGAACCGTCCTTCGATTCCATCCGGCTCTTGCACCGGTTAAGATTGGTGTATTGCCATTATCTAAGAAGTTAAATGAAAGTGCTGAGAAAGTATTTAAGATGCTTGCGAAGAAGTATAACTGCGAATTCGATGATCGTGGAGCAATTGGTAAGAGATATCGCCGTCAGGATGAGATCGGTACACCGTTCTGTATTACTTACGACTTTGACTCAGAGACAGATCAGTGCGTAACTGTAAGATTCCGGGATTCCATGGAACAGGAACGTATTAAGATTGATGAGCTGGAAGCATACTTCTCTGATAAATTTACCTTTTAACATATTGGACAAAACTATAATTGGCAGGCCATTTCCTGAGAAATGACCTGCTTTTTTAATCTGACATCGATATGTAAATAGGGTGGTGTCAGACTGAAGATAAAATCCTTTTATTTATGAGGTGAATCATAGAAAAGAATACCTGATTGGAAGAGAGCAATTTACATAATAATAGTACGACAATAAGCAAAATATGGTAAAATATAAAGATGTCAGGCGGGACTGACGAATTTCGTATAGATAGTGTCAAATGATTTATGAAAAAACTGAGCAAAGAAAAAAGGCTCAGATGAACCTTGAAAACTGTAGATATTTTAGTTTGTGATAGCTTAACGCCACCCTTGACAGCACGAAAAAGAACTGCTGAAGGTTCGTCAC
>JAKQFQ010000123.1 GCA_029558315.1 Bacillota bacterium | reverse complement strand
GTGACGAACCTTCAGCAGTTCTTTTTCGTGCTGTCAAGGGTGGCGTTAAGCTATCACAAACTAAAATATCTACAGTTTTCAAGGTTCATCTGAGCCTTTTTTCTTTGCTCAGTTTTTTCATAAATCATTTGACACTATCTTAATTTATAGTAATAAATCCCGGACGTATTTTTTTCCATACTCTTTCATTGATCTCTATCGAGTATTTCGATTTCAATGTCTCATAATAATCGCCCCCAACATCATACAGTAAAGTAACTGCTTCCAGCGTAGATGTACTCTCCTGATTGGCAAGAAAGAGCATATATTTATGTGCCAATGCTTCTTTGGTCATAATCAGTTCCAAATCCACCAGTTCCAGCAAAGTTACTTCCCTCTGTTGCGATGTCATATTGGCATAGGTCGATGCCGCATCCGCCTTTACGTCTGATAGTTCATCATTCGTCAGTTCTACACCTGCCTGTATGGCCTCCATCGCATAAATATTATCACGAATACAATAACTCATGGCTGAATCTCTTGCCAAATCACTCACATAGCCCGAATCTGTAACCTCGTTCATGTAGATTCCCCAATATTGTGTGGGTGATTCCGGATTGTATTGTCTGGCATATTCATCTCCTGTTTCCTCTACTTTGATGATGTAATATGACATCTCTTTTAGATTAATCTGTGTTTCGTTAATTGTCACAACAATCTTATTAAGATATTTCGTGTAGTCAAATTCCGTAACATGAGCATAGATGGCATACGAAACAGAAAGAAGTATGATGACAATCAGAAATATCAAAATACCCTTCACCTCTGGCTTTAATCTACGCCGCTTTTTCTTCTCCATAAGCAGTATCAATTCCCTTTCTGATATTTAAGGTCTTGCTCCAAATATCACCTGATCATCTATTGTCACAACAATATGCTCGACATCGCTGACAGAATAGTCATTTCCCGTATTCATCGCTGACCAGTCCTCATGATTAATACAAAAATTGATTGTAAGTTCATCCCCGGTATTGAGTGTCACAGCATCACCAAACGATATTGTACATTGTGTATCTGTATCAGTTCCTGTATAGCTACTAAAGGATACATTTGCTCCATTAATCCCCTGATAGCTTCCGCTTTGAGTATCTATTGCAGCATGATAGCAGGAGAAATCAAGTGTTGAAGCACTATCCTTCGTTAGATAATATTCAATCTCCAAATCATCCAGGGCAATGGGATCATTTCCCTGATTGGCTATCCGAATCGTACCGCTAATACTGCTGACATTTGCCCCCATTCCATCATAGGTAACATTAACTTTAAGCATATCATTAGCCAATGTCTGTGTACTATTTGTATTTGTATTTGTATTTGTATTTGTATTTCCATTACCATTGGTTGTCCCAGACGGTGTCGCTGAAGTCGCCGCACCTGCAGCTGCTGATGCAGAAGACGATACTGATGAAGTTGTGCTATCACTTGCTTCTAATGGTTCTGTGCCAAAGAGAAGATTTCCATTCTCATAAAGAGTAATCATGGTAGCATAACTCATATCAGAACTAAGTCCCGCATAGGAAGGATCATTAGAATTATCCCAAACACCTTGTGTATTTCGCATTCTTACCTGTATTTCTTTCTTATAATTCTCCTGCCCACCAGGATAAATCGCGGCATCTGAGAAATCAACGCAAAGGTAGTAGATATGCTGTTCCTCATTCCATGCAATTAATCCCTGTGAATTGCCCGCCTGCATATAATTGGTTGTTACTTCAATGTCACTGACACTGCCGCCAGCCTGATATACCTCTGAAAGATCCACAAAATAACGAAGTTCCAGATTCTCAGGGCATCTGGCCGGCCATGCTGATACATTGTAAACATAGGCTTTGATTTCAACAAAATCTGCCCCATCTACATTAATCCCGGCTTCAACATATAACTCCGGTTCTGTCACTTCCTCTACCGCACCAAAATCTATCAGCGTTTCTCCATGATATCTCGAATACATTTTTGCAAGCAAACCGGTAAAGCCGGCATTGTAATCACACGCAACCTCATTGGTCGTATAGTTCGAAACTTCATCCGTATAGTTGTCTCCGGAATCCGGACCGCCAACCAAAGCTCCATATAATGTATGTCTCGCTTCCAGTGGTTCGTTCATGTTATTGCAATAGGAACCTTGTGCCGTTCTGTGATGTGGATTGGATGGGTAATTCTCCCCAAATCCAATCTGGTAGGAATAACCGGTATCTCCAAGAACATAATCCGCCTGAGACTCTGCGAAATCCCAATAAACAGATGCCTTCTCTTCCGGGCATCCGCTCCATTCACTATACACTGCTGCCACATAGGCAGTGGTTGTTGCATAGCGCAGCGATCCCCAGGTATCCAGCCACGCCAGTCCCTGTGGGGTATATGTGATTCTGCTGCCATCTGCTGTACCTATTGTCCAAAAGTCCAAATGTTGTTCCACAATATCGGAATACATAGAATTTTCTGTGATTTGAGCCAGTAACACAGCTGCCCCAATATGAACATCATCCCAGCATAATGCCCAGTCATAATCCTGACCAGCCTGCGGATAGTATTCCTGCGCTTTATCCAGATAAGTCTCATCACCGGTCGCCAGATACAGCCACGCTCCGGCCCAGGAAAGTTCATCGTAAAATCCACTCCAAGAATCATAATAACCGGCAGCCTGAGTGTATCCTGCATCACTTTTGGTGCTTTCAGAGAACTGATACAGGCTGATTGCATGTTCCAGACATAGCTCACTATATTCCGGATCTGCATCCCTAAACACGATGCTGCATACGGCAAGAGAAGCTGCTGCTTCTCCCGTGACTGCTGAGCCGGGGTTATCCGCTGTAACACAGTAGGAAGGTCTCTCCATTTGCATTACTTCTGCCGGTCCCCACCAGGAATGATCAATACTTCCATTGCCAACCTGATAATAGAATATTTCATCTTCTGGATGACATTTTATCAGATAATCGTTGACCCATCGGATATCTTCCAGAATATAAGCCAGTTGTCCGCTCTCTTCATATGCGTCATAATCCTCATAAACAGACCAGCCAAGCATTGTTGCCGAATATGCCATCGGCAGATTAAACTTCACATGATCACCGGCATCATACCATCCACCGCTCAGATCCAGACCTACATCGCTTCCATCCATCATTGCAGAATCGCCCCGCCAATTACAGCGGGTTTCATCGGGAAGATTTCCTGAACGCTGCAGTTCATAGAACAGAATGGACTTCTGAAGTGCTTCTCCATAATTATAGTCACCACTTCCGGCGATGCCCTCGTATCCATTACCCAATTCCGTGAGATTGCCGGTACTGATTCCGTTAGCCGAAGCATATGTTGCCATTCCCTGGCTTACCTGTGATTCATTAGTGACACTTGTGTCATTATTAGATACCATCCCTGAATCTCCACCATTCTGACTCATGGAATCTGCATTCACAGACAAAGGGTGAATATTTTTACCAAACAGGAACCAGCAGAGCAAAACACCGGTGATAAAAACAGCTGCGATAGGCAGTAGAATAACTATCCACTTTTTTCCCATTAAATGATTCCTTGTATCTGTTTCTTTTTCCACTTCATACCCCCATATTCTCAGGCTTTTGCGCCTGCACTGTACCGTACAATTAGTAATTCAACACACATTCGATCAGTCATTCTTCCTAACTTGATTGATTCATCTGCTTCAAGGCAATCCTTCAATGCACTTCGTAACGTTTCCATTTTAAATTTTACCGACTGTTGTACATATTTATCTGATATAAACGGCTGTAATTGCAGCTTTGTAGCAATTCCATTACGGTCATATCCCTTGTTCTTTAATTCTTTGGCCTGTAATAACAGATTAAACTGTCTGGTGATCAGTGATAAAATTTTCATTGGAGGTTCCTTTTGTGCCAGCAATCCATAATAGAGATTCAAAGCATTCTCCTGTTGTCTTGATGCTATGGCATTAATCATATCAAAGATGTGGTTACCAATGCGTACAGTGACAACTGCATCAATATCCGCCTTAGTTATTACATCCTTCTTCAGCGTATAGCAGAACACTTTCTCCAATTCCATCTTAATATTATTCATATCAGAACCGGTCTTATCCATAAAGAAGGCGATCGTACCGCCATCCATGTTTTTGCCTTCTTTGGCAACCAAAGAAGCAATCCATTTGCGTAAAGTCGCCTCATCCTGGGTTAAAAACTCAACTGCATTGCCAAGATTCTTAACTGTTTTGAACATACGGCTCCGCTTGTCCACCTCACGTTCAACAAAAATAAAACGTGTACTTTGTGAGGGCTGCTTTAGATAATCGCAAAGCATATCATTTCCATTCTTAAAAAATCCGGAGTTCATAACCAGAATTGTCCTGTAATCGGCAAAAAACGGCATGGTATCTGCAATGGAAATAATCTGTGCAGCATCCATATCCTTTCCCTCGAATCTAGTATAGTTCATAGTATCTCCATCAGTTACCATTGCTTTTAGGAGATTATCCCTATATTGAAGCTTCAGATAGACTTCTTCACCATAGAGCAAATATGCGCTCTTTAATTTTCCTTCTTTGATGTCATTCAATATTGTTCTCATATGTCTATTATAATCAATGCTCGCTAAGAATACAACAAACGGATTGCCAGGATTCTTCCTGTTTTATCCGTCAACACAGTATATTACTGCTCCTCCCTCGTCTGTTCGATAACAGTCTGCCCCTATTTCTTCAAGTCTAAGCAATACCACCCCGTTTGGATGTCCATAGACATTATTCACGCCACAGGAAATCCACGCCATTTGTGGATTCATCATATGTAAAAAGTCCTCTGATGAAGAAGTATCTGACCCATGGTGTCCTACCTTTAGCAAATCAACCTCCTGTAACACCGTTCGATGTTCCTGCAGATAAGACAGAACGCATTTCTCACTCGTCTCTGTCGCATCACCTGTAAAGATGCCTGAAAAATCACCATAGGTTATCTGAAGAACAAGCGAGTAGTCATTGACATCCATAGTCTGATATCCCCTTGCCGGATGTAGGCACTCCACGCCAAGCCCTTCTATCTCCAGGCGTTCGCCTCTGCAAAATGTCTCAATTGTAATCCCCTTTTGCTCTGCAAGTGCTACTACATCAGCAAAATCATACCAGACTCCTGCGGCGTCCGGTATGACGATTGTATCGATCTTAATCTCTTCCCTTGGCAGTTCCAATATCTCTACTAATCCGCTGATATGATCAGCATCCGGGTGTGTCAGAATCCAGTAATCTACGCTTGCAATCCCCTCGTGTTTCATAAATGGAATCAATTGATATTTTGCAAGATTATTTTTACTTGAACTTCCACCATCAATCATCAGTACGCAATCCCTCGTCTTAATACAGATACCGTCTCCCTGTCCCACATCAAGCATTGTAATCTGCACTCCACGATCTGTTTGTACAAATAATAAAAGTAATGCAAACATAATCAGAAATGGTCTGTATTTTAATTTTATTCGTTTATTCCATAGAATAATGATTAGCATTATGACATAAAACCCGGCTATTTGCCACCATTTGGGGCACCCGGTTATATAGCTGTGATAAGGAAGCTGTTCAAAAAAGAGGCATAATCGGTAATATAGCCGTAATATCAGATGACATGGCCAGGCAACAATGCTTCCAAGGCTGATTGAGCAGCATCCAACCAACAGTGCAAGGATGCCAAATAAAAGCAGATAAGTCATACAGGGTAAAACAATGAGATTAAGGAATACTGAATAGAGCGGAAACTCATAATAACACACCAGTATAATTGGGAGTGTAAATATTGTGACACACAATCCGCTAAGGAAGCTATGTAATCGCTTATTCCACTTACGATTTTCTAATTCGATTCCCTTTGTCAATGCCGGATAGAATACAGCAATACCAAAAACCGCAAGATAGGACAGCCAGAAGGCTGTTGTCAGGATTTCGTATGGATGTGTCAGCACCACACTTACTGCTGCTACGGCAAGCGCAGTCATCAGATCATTACTTCTTCGAAAGATATCTGCCATGATATAAAGACAAAACATAATTACTGCACGAAGTGTTGAGATTCCGCTGCCTGTCATGACTGCATAATTTACCATTAATAGAAATGCAATAATTACGGATGGCCACACAGCAAGACTGGCTTTGCGAAGCAATCGATACACGCCCATCCCCAGGATGCTGATATGAAGACCGCTAATGGCCAGAATATGTGCAATTCCACTGGTCTGATACAGTTCCTTGACATCCCCGGACAGAGCATTCCGATCCCCCAGAAGCATAGCTTTGAGTGCAGCTGCATCCTCCTGCTCCATGACTGCGTCGAAAATTCCGGCCAGGTAACATCTGATCTCCCATAATGTTTCCCGATAGTAGGAGTAATCAGTGCTACAGGATATCAGTTTCGCGTATTGAAGTGCCGCACCATATCCTTTGGTCAGATAGTAATTTCTCCGATCAAATTCCCCCGGGTTTGTTGCCGGTTCAAATTCTTCGATTTTTCCTTCAAGCATGACAAAAGCTCCAAGCTCTGGCAATTCTCCTTCGCTTAGATAACAGATTAATCCTTCTTCCTTTTCTGTTGTTTCGCTTGATTCCTCATTGTCACAGATTGTGACATTTTCCAGATAGAGTATCTGGCTTTGATTCTTACTTTCCTTTGCTGTCACCTTGCCACTGACCAGAACGGTCTGCCCCGCCACTCCTGCGTATGAGGAAGGCGGAACTTTGTTCAAAAACATAAATAGCCAGACTGCAGTCAAAAACAAAAGACAGTATAGACTAAGTGGTCTTTTCAATAGTTCTCCTTATGGCTGGATTACCAGATCCAGATTTCTTGTAAATATGGTATCCAAATTAATATTTTCACGATACATCAATTCCGATTCTCCATCGACCAGAATCTGCACCTTATTCACATTACTAAACTCTACAAGGGAATTGACAATAGAGTATATGGTTGCTTCCGAACTGACATTATACGGTTGTTCCAAAAACTCACTGCTCAGATTAACATAGCAAACACCATCAGCAATTGTCACTGCATTAATCTTCGTCTCAGGATTAATCGTCGGAAAGGTCTCCGTATTATTCGGTCCCGTAATCAGTTGCTCTACCACCAGTTTTTCCATCGAGATATTACTATTATAAACCAATGTCTGTGAGATCTCGATTAGGGAATCTCCGGTTTCATTAGCAAAATACAGTCTTACTGTGGCCTGTTCATACGCATTGATTTCACTTCCTTCATTATCGATAAAGGTGTCAGCTGACATCGGTCCAACCGGATTTCCTGCAGTATCAGTCAGTGCCTCCGTACCAACCAGCATGCTGACACATTCAATTCCATCTACCTGTGTCAGTGTTCTTACAATGGCAGCCCGGATCAGAATCTCCGTCGTAGGGCTTAAGCTTCTATAATGCTCATCAACACTAACAACAATCTGCGTTCCTTCTACATAGCAGCGCACCACCGAAAACCCCATATGCAATGGGGCCTTATGCTCCGCATTATCCGGGATTGCAGTCATTTTATCAATTAATTCCTCTAGTAAATCATTCTGATTCGTTGTTTCTGTTTCATATGGAATCGTAACCAGCGCATTCTCCTCTTTGTTTAAATAATAAATACAAAGTCCACTGCTTGTCTCCGGCTCTTTCGTGCTTCCTGTGCTGCATGCACTGATAAGCATTACGAATCCTAATAGAATGGCTCCTATTCTAAACTTCATAGGACACTCCTTTCTTCCTCTATACAATATAGCTAAGTGGTAACTTAACCAGAAACGTAGTTCCCTCGCCAACAACACTATTGACACGTATAGAACCACGATGTAGCAATATCGTCTTACGTGTAATCGCCAATCCAAGTCCGGTTCCACCGATTTCTCTGGAGTGAGATTTATCAACACGATAGAAACGTTCAAAGATATGATCTATTTCCGATTCGGGAATACCAATACCGGAATCAGTTATTTCAACCGTCATAAACTGATGATCTGCATCAAGCACAACTTTTACCCAACCCGGATGCTTATTATATTTGATTCCATTCTCCACCAGATTCGTCAATGCCAGCGTTATTTTCACTTCATCAACATCTGCCATAACACTACGTTTGCTTTCAAGAATCAGATCAACTTCATTCTTCCTTGCAATTGGTCCCAGACGCTTCACAATCAGCTCCATCAGGTCATTCATGTTGCGGTTCTCAATGTTTAGCCCTGCTGCCCCTTTATCCATTCGTACAAGTGCCAGAAGATCCGTGATAATACTGTTCTCACGATCTATCTCCTCAGTGATATCCTGCATAAATTCCCGGTACACATCTAAGGGCACGTCCTCCTGTGAATTCAGGGAGTCTGCCAGTACCTTAATTGACGTAATCGGTGTTTTTAACTCATGAGAGACATTGTTTACGAATTCCTGTCTGGAATCATCCAGTACCTTCAGTCGCGATCTCAGTTGGTTAAATGCATCAACGATTTCCTCCGTCTCCAGATAATCCGAAACTACCGGATTCTCATCCTCAAAAGAAACAACGCCATTGATGGCTCTGGTAACCTGATCGAATGGTCTGACGATAACAGCCGATACAACAAATGCAACACCAATCATCAAAATAATCATCAATATCTCAATAATCCATGACTGTCTGTTCAAATTGGAATAATTTGTTATTATGCCATCGGTCGATACACTTGTCAGAACAACTCCCAGAACCTGCACCGTTCCATCTTCATCCAGCTGTGTAATCGGGACTGCAATTTCAATATAACAGTTTGTATTATCATGATTCGAAATTGTTTCTCCAAGAAAACACTGAATTACTTCTTTAGCAATCATTGTCTTCCCAGTGCTAATCTCATAAGTGTCCTTAACAATTTTAAAATTGGGATCAATAATAAGAATTCTTCCATCATACAGTGTCGAAAGCTGCGCCAGTTCTGCATTAATAACATCAGATGCTGTATCCTGCAAGTAATGATATGCAATCAGATGGTTGCCAACTATCTTCATCTGATTCACAACTTCACTTGTCCTGGCTTTTATCGCCTTATCCAGATAGCTGTCAAGAATTCCGCGTCGCATAATCACGCCGGAGCATAAGCTGATAAGAACAATAAGCGCAAATATCCGCAGTCGGAAACTACGGACATATTTATGCTTTTTTAGATAATTAATCAGTCTCTTCAACAGTAAATGATCCCTTCACTATTCCTTGTAAAAATATCCGACACCCCATTTGGTCTGCACATAAATCGGTTCACTTGGATTCTCTTCTATCTTCTCACGAAGTCGTCTGACATGGACATCAACGGTTCTGACATCTCCCGGGTAATCAGCACCCCATACCATATCCAGCAATGTATCTCTTCCATAGACTTTGTTGGGATTCATAACCAGTAATTCCAGCATGTCATATTCCTTCGCTGTCAGATTCACTTCTTTCCCTTTGATATACAACCTTCTATTCTCACTGTCAATTGTCAGTTCACCATTCTGTATAATCATTTTCTTTGCTTTGCCATTCTGTGCGCCTCTTGATGTAACATTCTCATAACGGCGAATAATGGCTTTCATTCTGGCTTTCACTTCCAAAATATTAAATGGTTTTGTAATGTAATCATCTGCTCCGTTTTCCAAACCAAGGATCTTATCCATATCCTCTCCTCTGGCCGTTAACATGATAATGGGAACATCTGAGAATTCCCTTACCTGCTGGCAGACTTCCGTTCCACTCAATTTCGGTAACATCAGATCCAGAAGAATCAGATTGTAGGAGTTATTCTTAATCTTTTCCAAAGCTTCTTCACCATCATAGGCAACATCAACTTCCATATCATCCTGTTCCAGACTAAAACGGATTCCTTTTACGATAATCTTTTCATCATCAACAACCAGTATTTTCTTACTCGTTCCATTACTCATCTCATTACCATGCCTTTCTCTTTACACATCCATCCGTCAAAGTCAATTTACAGCTATCGACTCACTAATATCTTGATACAGGCCTTCTTTTATGCCTGTCACATTCATTAACTCTTCAACCGTACCAAAAGAACCATGTTCTTCACGATATTCCAGTATTGCATCTGCCCGGCTCTCACCAATTCCAGGAAGGCTCATTAGTTCTTCCTTCGTTGCCAGATTCAGATTCAACCGTCCATCGGCAGTATAATTCGATTCCGGCGACTCTGTTTTCTGCATTCCCATTGCTTCTTCAGTCGTAGGAATCACATACTGCATCCCATCTTCCAAAAGCATCGCCTGATTGCAGTAATCCTCACATGCATCCTCCGTAAATCCCCCAGCCATTGCAATTGCTTCATACAGACGGCTTCCACTCAGTACCATATAAACGCCCGGGTTCTGAACCGCTCCACTAATATGTACATAGTAGTATGTGGTTGGTTCTTCTGTGCTGATACCTTCTGTGCTGATGCCTTCTGTAACTGATTCACGCCCATTCACAGAAACAGTCTCTTCTTCAAGGAATGTGGTAATATTCTGCTTCTGTTTTTTACATGCACTACATGTAATTAATAGCAGCAAGACTGCTGCCATTATAATTATTTTTCGCAAATATTTAATTTTCATATACGTCAACCTTTCTATGGCATTGCCATTGGGAAGGCCTTCTCAGACGTTATTCTAATAGTATGATAGTTTCCACAAAGATTCAAGCAAAATATTGGTTATTTCCACTTGAAAATCAAGATTCCGGCAATCGCAATCAACAGACCCAACATTTTTCTCCATTCAAATGGTTGCCGCTCAACAGAAAAGGCTCCCAGTAATTCTATGCCATATGCAACAGCTAATTGCGCAATTACAATAATCATAACTGCTTTTGCCGGTCCCAAATGCTCCATACTCTTAATTACAGTGATTGTTATAAATGCTCCAATAGCACCACCTAAGAGCATATACTTCGGTGTTACGCTAAATACAGCCAGCAAGGATTTACGTTCCACAACGGCCCAGGCGCTCAGGCATACCGCCAAAGCAAATGCCTGCACAAATGATGCTGCTGCCCAGATTCCGGAAACCTTGGTCACCTGTGTATTAAACACGCCCTGAATACTCATCAGTGCCCCGGAGAGAATTGCAATAATGATACCCCACATAAAATGTACCTCCTTTGTCTTAGATTCTCCCCAATAATTAGCAAAATATTCAAAAAGCGTCATATCGAATTGATATGACGCCAATCTGGTTTATTCTATTCTGCATTTATTCTATTCTGCATTTATCCTTATCTGATTTTGTCTTTTCTGTTTTTATTTTTCTGTTTCTATTTTTCTGTTTCTGCCTACTCTTCTTCTAATTCATCTGTTTCTTCCGATTCTGCCGGAAGTGTAATTACTTCTTCTGTTACCGCTTCTCCAGCAATCTGTGTCTTCATCTGTTCAGACAGTTCAAGCAGCATCTGGTTGGCATCTGCACCATCCCATACCTGCGTGTAGGTCAGTTCCAATTGTATCCAGAAATTACTGATTTCAAATATTTTGGGCAAAGATACTGTATTCTTATAAATCTCCGTAATCCGGTCACAGACATCAGTCGCATAATCCTCTGTTCCATATGCTGTCTGCAGCTTTCCGGTCCGTTCGAATAAAGTATTAGAACATCCATTTGTCAGATACTGTGCGAATTCATTGGCTGCTTTTTGATTCTCGCTATAACCATTGACCATTACTGCACTGGTTGTTGACAGACCTGTTGCAGCATGTTCTGCATCAACATCAGGCAGATCAGCCACATTATACGAATAAGGGAAACTTCCGGCTGCAATCGCTTCGTTCAGTGTTACGATTGCATCTGTTGTAGCAATCGTAAAGATGGATTTACCCTCAATAAATTCATTGATAACATCCTCATAACTACTCTCTTTTGATTCGATCGAGAAAAAATGATGCAGCTGTTGATACACATTCATACTGGCTATTGTCTCCTCGTTGTATATCATTATCTGAGAAGCATCATCTCCATATCTGCCACCAAGATTCATCGACGCACCGGTAAAGAAATAGTTGTAGAAAATGTCTGACACATCCCACAGAAAAATATTCTCTACATTCTCAGGTGGGTTATAATTATTTGCAATATCAAGGATATCACCAATGGAATCCGGGATCAGCTCCACTACTTTATCTGCGACCATTCCATTCCATTCTTCCTCCGTATAGCCTTCCGGAATTGCATTCTGTGAAGCAGTATTCTCATTTATATCTTCCATTCCGATATCTTCTACTGCACCATCTTCTGTACCTTCATCCTCTGATTGCATGGCCTCGGCTATTTCTGTCTGCAAAGCACTATTGGCAATTTCTTCCAGATAAGTCTCATTATAAAGTAAAAATGCAGTCTCATAATAAAATGGATATGCAAATTTCTGTTCATGATAAGTCACTGCATCTAACGCTGTTACCGGATAATTAATCTGTGTAAGCATGCCGTTAACATCCTGTACAGGGACCGCCAAACCAGCCATAGCAGCTTTTTCAATGGTATCTGTTCCTGCAATATATAGATCCGGAACTTCATTGCCACTTATAGATGCCTGATTAATGGCTTCCATGTACTCTAGTCCGGAATGAAGCACCGGTACTACACGAATGCCTTTCTCATCATAAAAATCCAATGCTGCACTACTGATATAATCCGTCAGACTCTCATCCGTATACCAAATATAGATTGTCTCTGTTTCATCCGCAAAAATGCCATTTTGTATTCCCTGATCTCCACGCCAGGCAATCGCAATCTCAACTAACAGCATGCAAATTATTAAAATTATGGATATCGTTTTATTTTTTAATATCATATGCTACCTACAGACAATTCTTGAAAATCTCAAGCATCTCATCAACATGTTGCTTCGTAATTACCAAAGGTGGCAGGAAACGAATAATATTTGTTCCAGCATTAATCAATACTACCCCCTGTGCCAGTGCTTTATTAATAATGTCTGCAACAGGATGATTGAATTCCAGTCCCTGCATCAATCCCACTCCACGATGATCAATGATGTCTTCTTTGCTTGCTTCGATCTCATCTAATTTCTCATAAAGATATGCGCCTACTTCATTCACATTCTCTGTAACGTGATTCTTCTCAAATAGTTCCAGCACTTTACAAATCGCTGCCCCGGTCAGTGGATTGCCACCATAAGTAGTTCCATGATCTCCTGCAACCAAAGAATGCTCCCCGACCTTTTGGTTCATCATAAATGCGCCAACAGGAACGCCACAGCCAAGTGCT
This sequence comes from Bacillota bacterium, assembly GCA_029558315.1. Taxonomy (GTDB): domain Bacteria; phylum Bacillota; class Clostridia; order Lachnospirales; family Lachnospiraceae; genus NK4A136. The sequence goes on along the minus strand of JAKQFQ010000123.1, from coordinate 5,141 downwards.
TTTGCTAAAGTCATTACATCCGGCTTGATGCCATAACGTTGCCAGGCAAACATGAAGCCGGTACGTCCCATACCACACTGAATCTCATCCAGAATCATTAAGATATCCTGCTCATCACAGATTGCACGAATCTCTTTTAAAAATTCCTCAGTTGCCGGATGAATTCCGCCTTCTCCCTGAACTGTTTCCAGCATTATGGCACATGTCTTTTTATTCACCAATGCTTTTACACTTTCGATATCATTCATCTGTGCAAATCGGATATTACCAATCATCGGGCCAAATGCCTCGCGGTATTTGGGTGTTCCGGTTACTGATAAGGCCCCCATCGTACGTCCATGGAAGGAATGCTCCATTGCTATAATCTCATGATCTGTCTGTCCGTCCTTTAAGTACGCATACTTACGTGCTGTCTTAATTGCACCTTCGATTGCCTCAGCGCCACTATTGGTAAAGAAAATACGATCCATTCCAGACACTTTCTTTACAGCCTTTGCAGCTTCAATTGCCGGAACATTATAGTAATAATTAGATGTATGAAGAATCTTATCGACTTGTCCCTTCACTGCATCGTTATATTCCTGATTCGCATATCCTAATGCAAATACACCAATTCCTGATACAAAGTCAAGATACTTCTTACCTTCAATATCTTTTAAATAAACGCCTTCTCCGCTTTCAAATACAACGGGATATCGATTATAAGTATGAAGCAGTACGCTTTCTGCCTCATCAATCAAATCTGTCATGCTCATATCGTTAACTTCCTTTCTATTCCTAAAGCTGTAATTCTATGCCTCAATATTCTCGCCATCCGGTACGATCGCTGTTCCGATTCCACTGTTCGTAAAGATCTCCAATAATAAACAATGGGCAATTCTTCCGTCTAAAATATGAACTCTGTTCACGCCATTCTCAATAGCATCTGTGCAGTTATTCAATTTGGGAAGCATACCGCCGCCAATCATACCATCTCCAATTAAATCATGTGCCTGACTGACACTTAATCTTGAAATAAAAGAAGCCTTATCATTAATATCACGATACAATCCCTCAATATCTGTTAAGAAGGCCAGCTTCTCAGCTCCAACCGCCTTAGCAATCGCGCAGGCAGCATCATCTGCGTTAATGTTATAGGTCTCAAAATTGTCATCCATTCCAATCGGTGCTACGATAGGCAGGAAATCACGTTCCATGAGATCCGCAAGAATCTTAGGATCTACAGAAATTATCTGCCCTACATATCCAATATCTTTTCCATCAGAATAGCGCTTCTTCACCTTTAATAATCCACCGTCTTTACCGCTCACTCCGACCGCTCTGACTCCAAGACTTTCCACCATGGAAACCAGTCTCTTATTCACTTTACTCAGAACCATTTCCGCAATTTCCATAGTCTCAGCGTCTGTTACACGAAGTCCATTGATAAATTCTGCTTCTTTACCAACCTTACCAACCCATCGGCTGATCTCCTTCCCACCACCATGTACAATAATTGGCTTAAAACCAACTAATTTCAACAAAGTTACATCCTTGATAACATTTCTTTGCAATTCCTCATCAGCCATTGCACTTCCGCCGTACTTTACAACAATAATCTTTCTGTTGAACTTCTGGATATACGGCAATGCTTCAATCAATACCTCTGCTTTTGATAATACTTTGTCCATTTCTTGGGAATTCATAATAATCTGCCTTTCTTTGATAAATAATTACGAACGATAGTCCGCGTTAATCTTTACATAGTCATAACTCAAATCGCAGCCCCATGCTGTTGCGGTTGCATCTCCCTCATGCATGTCTGCAAGAATTCTGACTTCCGGCTCGGATAAAATCTTCGTTGCTTCCTCTTCGCTATAATCTGCCGCAACACCGTTATTAAAAATCAGGATTCTTCCTGCATTGCTCTCATAATACATTTCCACTTTATTCTGATCAAAGATTGCTCCGGAATATCCCATTGCACAAAGAATTCGTCCAAAGTTCGCATCATGGCCAAAGATAGCAGCCTTAGTCAGACTTGAGCAAATGATGGATTTGGCCATCAGCCTTGCATCTTCTTTACATTTTGCGTTCATAACTGTAGCTTCTACCAAAGCGGTTGCGCCTTCTCCGTCGCCAGCCATCTGCTTAGCCAGATACTCACAGACCATGTGAAGAATCTTTTCAAATGTCTGATAAGCAGCACTGTCTTCGGTAATCACTGTATTACCGGCATTTCCATTGGCAAGCACTACCAGCGTATCATTGGTGGAGGTATCTCCATCTACCGAAATCATATTAAAGGTATCTGTAACTACGGTACTCAACGCTTTCTGCAATGCTTTCTTTTCTATCGCTGCATCTGTTGTTACAAATCCTAACATAGTACACATATTGGGATGAATCATACCTGAACCTTTACACATTGCTCCCAGACAAATGCTCTTACCATCAAGTTCAAAGGTAACTGCAATTTCTTTCTTATGTGTATCTGTTGTCATAATTGCCTGTGCTGCCTGTGTTCCGGCTTCCTTCGTCGGTTGCTTCTTCAAAAGCAAAGCCTTACTGCCGGCAACGATTTTCTCAACATCGATCTGCATTCCGATGACACCGGTTGAAGCAACAAGTACTTGATTCTTCTGTCCATTCACTGCTGAGGCCACTGCTTGTGCAGTCTGTTCACAAATATTCATTCCCGGTTCTCCGGTACATGCATTCGCAATTCCCGAATTAATAATTACTGCACTAACTTTGCTCTCGTTCTCCGTAATTGCCCTGTCCCATAAAACCGGAGCGGCTTTTACAACGTTTTGCGTATAAACACCTGCTGATACCGCCGGTGTTGTTGTATAGATTAAGGCCATATCATCACGACCTTCATATTTTATTCCTGCAGCATGAGAAGCTGCCTCAAATCCTTGCGGTGCTGTAATACCGCCCTCGATAATCTGATATTCATTCTCTTTCATGAATACACACCTCCATTCACTCATTCCTTTGTATCGCATTATACCAACGTCTTATAAAATGTCGAGTCTCCTGTTAGTATAATCTAAACTACTGGATAAATGCGGTAATATTTGCATCATTTAACGTAAAATCATAATAATTCAAATCTTCCCGTTTCGTCCAGCCGATGCAGTTCCAGAAAGCATTCCCGATATCATTCTGCGTAAATGCAATTAATGATACCTTATTAATATGCTCTGCTTTTAACTCCTGCATAGCTTTCACAACCATCTCTTTTCCAATGCCGCGTCTTCGATACTCCATCGCTACACATACATGATAGAGACATCCTCTTCTACCATCATGCCCGCACAAAATGCTTCCAACAATTTTTCCATCTTCTTCTGCAACTACACTCGTTGTTGGATTACGTCTGAGGAACCTTTCTACACCCTCTCTGGAATCATCCACGCTTCGAATCGCGAATCCTTTAATTCCCATCCAAAGATCATGTACTCCGTCATAATCTGTAATCTGCATTGTACGAACCATATCACTTCTCCATTTTTCTTATACTGACTATTGTTTTGTCTATCGTTTTAATTAGTAAATAGCCGCTAATCGCTGTGATTAATTATAATATCTGCATTATTTACCTAATAATAAACATAATGTACTATTTTATCACACTTTGTCAATATAGTGAAGATTCCTTCCTATCTTTTGGTCTGGTTACTTTCTGTTTCCCTAATCGTGCAAATTTTTCTGTTCAATAATTGCATTAGCCATTCTTTTGTTGTATAGTAAGGCTTAGATTTTAGGTAAATATTTGTTAATTGGAGGTAGATTATATGAAAGAAAAAGTAATTTTAGCGTATTCCGGTGGTTTGGATACCACAGCAATCATTCCCTGGTTAAAGGAGAATTTTGATTACGAAGTTGTTTGTGTCTGCATCGATTGTGGACAGGCAGAAGAACTTGACGGCTTGGAAGAAAGAGCCAAATTCTGTGGTGCTGAAAAGCTTTATATCCTTGATGTAACAGATGAATTCTGTGACAAATATGTAGTACCTTGTGTTCAGGCACATGCCATCTACGAGAATAAATATCTTTTAGGAACTTCAATGGCTCGTCCATTAATTGCTAAGAAATTAGTTGAAATCGCAAGAAAAGAAGGTGCTACTGCAATCTGCCACGGTGCAACCGGTAAAGGAAACGATCAGATTCGTTTTGAACTTGGTATCAAAGCGCTGGCTCCTGATCTTAAGATTATTGCTGCATGGCGTAATGATAAGTGGACAATGGATTCCCGTGAATCTGAAATCGAATACTGCAAGCAGCACGGTATTGATCTTCCGTTCTCTGCTGATTCCAGCTATAGCCGTGACCGTAACTTATGGCACATCAGCCATGAAGGTCTTGAGTTGGAAGATCCTGCCAATGAGCCTAATTACAAGCACCTCTTAGTTCTTGGTGTTACACCGGAAGAAGCGCCGGAAGAGGGCGAGTGTGTTACTATGACCTTTGAAAAAGGTGTTCCTATGACTGTAAATGGTGAAAAGATGAAGGTATCTGACATCATCCGTAAGCTAAATGAACTTGGCGGAAAACATGGTGTTGGTATTGTTGATATCGTTGAAAACCGTGTCGTTGGTATGAAATCCCGTGGTGTTTACGAGACACCGGGTGGAACTATCTTAATGGAAGCTCATCAGCAGTTAGAGGAACTGATTCTTGATCGTGAGACAACTACGATGAAAAAAGACCTTGGCAATAAGATGGCAGATATTGTTTACGAAGGTAAATGGTTCACTCCTCTTCGTGAAGCAGTTCAGGCATTTATTGAATCAACTCAGGAATATGTTACCGGAGAAGTCAAATTCAAACTTTACAAGGGCAACATCATCAAAGCCGGAACAACATCACCTTACTCTTTATATAACGAGAGCATTGCTTCCTTTACAACCGGTGATCTCTATGACCATCATGATGCTGAAGGCTTCATCAATCTCTTTGGTTTATCCAGTAAGGTTCGTGCAATGAAGATGCAGGAAGTAAACAAGAACAACTAATTAGTGTCTGCTGATTAAACCGTTTCAGATTCAAAATCAGCAGGTTGATACCTTAATAGTTGCCTCAGCCAAAGAAGAACAAAAAGTATCTGTGACTGTATCTTGAAAAGATTCGTCACAAATACAGATAACGCGATA
>JAKQFQ010000122.1 GCA_029558315.1 Bacillota bacterium | reverse complement strand
GTGACGAACCTTCAGCAGTTCTTTTTCGTGCTGTCAAGGGTGGCGTTAAGCTATCACAAACTAAAATATCTACAGTTTTCAAGGTTCATCTGAGCCTTTTTTCTTTGCTCAGTTTTTTCATAAATCATTTGACACTATCTTTACAAAAATAGCAGCCACAATTACCTGTTCAGCAACTATGGCTGCTATAAACTATACTACTCTATAGACTTATTAAGATTATTCAGAATCTGCAGCAGCTGCACGTCTGTCTAATTCAGCCTGCATCTCATCTAAGAAGTCCTGAGGATTAGCTCCATTGTATGCTTCCATGTAAAGATCCCAGTAAGCATCAAAGTCTGAAGCCATTACCAACTGAGGAAGATATTCATGCTTAATCTCACCCATACGGTTCCAAGCTACACCACCCGGTGTGTCATTGGTCATTGCATTAGAGTGAGAGTACATTGGATACCAAGGACCTGTCTCTGCAACAACTGAACCAATCATATCAACATAGTTATCAGCACCATAAGCATTTAAGCAGTTTACAAGCGGCTCAGCAAGTGAACTCTTGAACTCGGAAGGCTGCTCGTTAGGAAGCATTGCATTGATACCATCGCGGCTTGTTCCACCCCACTGAGGAAGGTAAGAATAATTACACATATGAGAAGCTTTGTATTCTGTATCTGCACACTGCATTCTCATTTCCGGTGTTCTGTAGAATAAACCGGTTTCTTCGTCAACTAAGTAGTCAACACCTTCAACACCCCAGAAACGAAGATTATGGATTTCCTGATCAAGAATGTCATTTAAGAACTGGAAGCATCTTTCTGGATCTTCACAAGCTGTTGTGACACCAACACCATTGGAGATGTTCTGTGTATCACTATATACATGCCACATATTGTCCATACCAGCTTCTGCTGTTAAACCAAGAGGAACATAGTTACAACCCTGAAGGTCAAGTCCCTGCTGCTTTAATGCATCATTAACGTTAACGTTGAAATTCCACCACTGGTCACACATACCAAGTACAGCACCTGTGGAAAGTTTTGCAATATACTCATCATATGTCTGAGTTGCAAATTCTGGATCAATCATACCTTTGTTATATTCTTCATTTAATTTCTCGAAATAATCTCTTGTAATATCTGTTGTATTGTAATCAACGATTGTCATTGTATCGGTATCAACGATAACAGAACCATCGTTAGGATAACCTGCGAGGAATTCTCCTGCATTCTCAATACAGAAATATCTCCAGTCTTCGCAAAGACATGTGTAAGGGATATTGGCTGTTCCATCTTCCATTGTAGGATTAGCTGCCATGTAATCTTCAATTACATTGAAGTAATCATCCAATGTCTGAATGTCCGGATAACCAGCCCACTCAAGAACTCTTGCCTGAATCCAGAATGCTTCGTCATTGTGGATTGTAGCTGTGCTCTCTCCGTATGTGTTACAGAAAATGTTAGCCCAGTAGATATGTCCATCATCCTGACGGAATCTATCCCACTCTTCATCTGAGTACATTTCTTTGATGTTAGGATATTTGTCAATATAATCATCCCAAGCGATCAGGCTGCCTGCTTCATAAAGAGCATGCATTCCATCACCACCATCGATCAGTTCAGGAAGATCACCGCTGGCAATAATTGTACCAACTGCTTCATCTGCTGTCTGACCTGTTAACCATGTCTCATGAACTCTGACACCTGTTTTCTCTGCGATCATTTCCTGGATTTCATTACCTTCGTTGATCTCTGCACCAGGCATTGCGATGAACATGTCATAATCAATGATATCTCCGGATGCTACTGTTGTGTCACCACTTGTTGTTCCGCCAGCAGCGTCTCCGCTTGTTGTTCCGCCAGCAGGTGTTGTTCCACATCCGCTAAGCGCACCTGCTACCATTGCAGTAGTAAGCAACAAAGCTGTAATTTTCTTTGCTTTCATTTTCATCCTCCCTTAATTGGATTATTTTTGCAGGAATTTCTACGTTTTGGCGGGTAAATGTCCTGCTTTCACCTTCCCGTCGGTTTCCTTCACATAAGTATACATGTCAGAAACATTTATTATATTTATATTATACGTTTAATTTTTTTAGAAACAACCCGACGAATTCTAACAAAACAACCGAAGAATTCTAGTTTGAACTCTCCGGTTGGCTGTTTTTTCGAACTAACGTTCGCTTCTTCGATATTTCGATGGGGTGCATCCCTTGATTTCGATAAATTTTGTAATGAAGTAATCGCTGTCTTTATATCCCACAGCTTCCGCAATCAGATGAATCTTCTGATCTGTCGTAATCAGCATCTTGGCTGCCTCTTCAATCCTGTAACTACATACATAATCCTTAAATGACTGACCATATTTTCTCTTAAAGATCTGCCCCAGATAAGAGCTGTTGACAAAGAACTTCTGCCCCAAATCCTTAAGGCTGATATTCTCCGTATAATGAAGCCTTATCTCCCGTTCCACCTGCTGCACAATATTGGTAGAAATCTTACCCCGCAGCTGCGAGAGATAATCTGCATATTCACAGGCAAATCTTGTCATATGAATACTGCTGCCTCGTGCAATTCCTTCCTCAAATGAACTCTCACTGATAAATCGAAGAATTTCATCCTGATTGACATCATCATCCTGCTCTGATGCCAAATGAATCAGCTGAAACAGAAGATAGTTAATATTCAGATTGACAACATCTGACTGGAATCCCAGCTTCTTCATTTCTGAATAAAGCTTTTCCACACAATCTGGTATCCTTTCCTGCTCATTTCGCTCAATACATTCAACCAGCTCGTCCAAACCTTTTTTGCATAGAAGAACTCCACTATTCCCAACCTGTATCTCTTCTTCATAATAGTAGATGTTTTTTTTCGTATGAAAGGCTTCCAGTGACTTTAAAATACATGCTGTACTGTAGGATTTGGCAATCATTGCGATATTTGCAACCTTTTTACCAACATACATATATACAGACTGATTCATTAACTTCTGTAACTGCTCACGAAGTATCGACAGATATTCCGTGTCCTGTATATTTCTCTGTTCAGCCATATAGTCACAATAAATAAATCCAATGTCATAACTCTTCTCATCATAGGAAACATCGAAAATGATATGCGAACTATCTTCCTTTAATTGATTAACGCAGTTCTGATACAATTGTCTTTGATTAGCACGCATCACAGAATCTTCCTCATCCTCTGATGCAACAATATCTGTCTCAATATCTACATATCGAACACCCTTTGAAATCTGCATGTGATTCTTCACATACTCCAGATTCATATTGTCGAATTTACCTATTAATAGAGAAATGACATTACGTGCAAGATATGCCTGCTCCGCCTTCTTCTGATTCTCTTTATCAACTCTTGCACTTTCCGACATATGGGCAACTTTTCGAAGAATCTCCAAAAGCTTATCTTTTTCTACCGGTTTAAGTACGTATTCCAGACAGTTGTATTTGATCGCCTGCTGCGCATAGACAAAATCTCCATATCCGCTCAGCACAATGAAATGAGCCTCTGAAATATTGTGTTTTCTAATCTCTTCAAGCAATTCAAGCCCCGACATCACCGGCATTTTGATATCTGCGATAATCAAATCTACCTGATTGCTCTTTAAATACTCCAATGCTTCCTTGCCATTGGACATAATCGCAACAACTTCGTAGCCTTCCTGCCTCCAGTTTACCAGCTTCGTAAGTCCTTGCGCAATAAATGGCTCGTCATCCACAAGTAAAACTCTTAACATTTTCCCCTCACTCTTCCGTCTTCTTTCGCACCATTTTTTCAATCGGAATCTGTATCTGCATCAATGTACCGATGCCGGCTTCGCTCTCAATTGAAAAACTGGCTGTATTATCAGTTGCCATCTTGATTCTAAGACAAGCATTTTGTATTCCAACGCTTTTCTTCTTCTGAATACTTCCAATGCAGGCATTCTGCATATCCGAATTCAGTTCTCTCACCTTATTCTCCTCAATTCCCCCTCCAGTATCTTCCACTTCTATACATACACTCTTCTGTGTTTGATATACACGAACAAACAGCCACCCGGGAGTGGATTTACTCTCAATTCCATGAACACAGGCATTTTCAACAAAGGTAACTATTGTCAGCTTGGGAATCAGAAAGTTCTCACAATCCTCTTCAATATCCAGTTCATAAGAAAGACGATTACCAAAACGGTACTTCTGTAATCTCAGATATGCCTCAGCAAATTCCAGCTCTTGTTTGATTTCAATACTGTCATTGCCCCAATCCACATACTGTCTCTCCATAACGGCCAGATTCTGAATCATATCTGCAGTCTCTTCCTCTTCCTTGAGAACACTGTGCATTCGAATACTCTCCAGAGCATTAAAGAGAAAATGGGGATTGATCTGACTGTGTAATGCCAATAGCTCCGCCTTCTGCTTGGCAATACTGATGTTCTGCTCATGCAGTTTATCCTTATATACGGTCTGAATCAGATCATTCATCCGATCGACCATTCGATTGTAATTGGTCATCAATCTGCCGATTTCATCTTTATTATATACACATTCAATTGGTTCAATACGGTCGCCCTCTACGGTTCTGAAAGCATTATCCAGTTGTTTGATTCTGACTGTGATAGAGCGTTCAATCAGATTCATTACAATCCAGGGAAGTGCCACATTGAGTAAGATCAGTATCAGCATGAACGGGAACATTCTCTGCAAGGAATTTAGAAATTCATCCGGCTTACGCAGTACATAGATCTGATAATCCTGGTCATATAAAGTGAATCGCTTCGTGTAGGCAATCTCTGAGGCTCTCGAAAACATGTAAAAATCCTGTATTGTATTATTTGCTTCCGCATTCGAAAGCAAGACCTTACCCCTCTGGCAGATATAGACCGGATATGAGAAATTCATACTGTTTAAATATTTAACAAGGTTACTATAATTCATTTCCACACGAAGAATCTTCTTAACTCCGGATTCGGAGAAATAATCCAGTTCCGTAACCAGTAAAATCTTTCGTTCAGGCTGATATAACGGATATCTGTCATCATAATAGAAGGAAAGCATCGTTCTCTTGCCACATTCCAAATAATCCTGATACCATTTTTCTCCTTCTGCTGTCTCCAGTCTTCGAAAACGTCCACCGTTGACAATTGTTGGATTGTCCGCATACATAATAATCTGTGTACGGTCTACACCAATCGGATTGCCCAGAAAGAAGGTACTATTCATAAATGCAGAGTAATTAGTATAGTAATCTGCCGGTGATTCATATGTTTTATTTAGATAATTATATAAATACTGATTCAGATAAATATTCTGCATCAGATATTCTACACGATCAATCTGAGAGGTCAACCCATTCTCAACGGCCGCAGCTACATTCTGCATCTCATTCTGCTGTTCCGTCTTCCTTGAGGAGATAATTCCAGATATAATAACACCGTCTGTCAGAACCAGCGGGCAGATTACGCAGATAATATAAAGTCCGCGCAGCTTGCTCTTCAATGAGATATTGTTTAAAAAGGTTACCAGTCGATTCACCATGATCTTACACCAACAATTCTTTCTTTACGCAAGGGTAAATGATTTGAGCATCGCTGTTCCGCCACCACAGTAGGTCAGATAGAAGGCATAGACTCCATCCTCTAATTTTAAATCTACAGTTTCTGTCTCCCATACATTACTAAATGGAATCGACAGGGTAGCAAGTACATCTCCATCCCATGCGGTTCTTACTTCAATCGTTCCGCCCGCATAGCCTCTCGTTGTAACAGAGAACCTGGATACTCCTTTACAGTCAAAGTATTTGAATCCGGCTGTGGCACCATCTTTCATGTTACCAATATAGCCAATTTCCTCATCGCCATCACGTCCATCCTGCATAATCTTAATTGCATTTTCCTCATCAAGATAGATGGAATGCTTCTTAGTAAACAGATTGCAGGCCAGATATGCCGGATATTCTCCGATGCCCGGTAATGGGCCTCCATTCAGGCCACAGGAAGTCATCTCAACCTGTGGAAATGTGCCATCTTCTAAGAGTGTTAATTCTTCTGCGCATCCCTGTCTGCTATACCAGGTTCCATTTGTGTGTCGATGGTAAAAAATATACCATTTTCCTCCTATATTTTCAATACCACCGTGATTATTGGCGCCAAAACACATTGACATTTTGGCCGGTTTATAACTGTCAATATGAAGATCTGTATTGCTGACAAGAACGCCTGCATAATGGAATCCGTCCATTGGCTGATCACTGATTGCATAACATAATTCATGCATTAATTCGGAAGAATAGGCGAGGTAATATTTACCATTTACTTTACGAATAGAAGAGGCTTCAAAAAATGCATGTCCTTCAAATTCCGTACCGCTGCTATACTCTGACCCGGGAAGGACCGTCTTTGGTTCTGTTCTCATGGTCAGCATATCGCTTTTAAGAATAACGACTCTGGAGCCTGTTCTGGAACGATCACCTCTGCCACAGAAACCACTATACATATATGTAATATCGCCTTCTGTCAGCACAGCAGGGTCAAATTGCGGTTCATCCCCTTCTCGTTCTCCCAGCCGTCTGCCCTCCTGATCATGAATATATCCGTAGAATTCATAAGGGCCCGCCGGTGTGTCCGCAACAGCTACAGACATTACCGGAACTTTATCCAGACAATAGTACAGGTAATACCTGCCATCTGGTCCTTTCGTCACATCCGGTGCGTACAGACACATTTTACCGTCCCGATTCAATGGATCCGCCGTTCTTGGATAAATAACTCCTTCATATCGCCAGTTACCCAGGTCATCTACGGGTGCAGAATAGCAGATATAATCTAACGGACAGAAGATAAATCCGTTATACGCATCGTGTGATCCAAAGATATACACCCGGTCACCAAACACATGTGGTTCGCCATCCGGCAGATATTCATAACTTGGCAAATATGGATTAAATGCTATGTGTTTACTCATAGAAACCCTCTCTTTCCATAGATGAGCTGTCCGCTATCTTCCCTCTCCATAACCTGCTGCATCTGGAAAATGCTGTAGGACTCATCTCCTACTTTATTTTTTGCTCCGTCTTTGGTGAAAACAATCTGCCCCCGGTGATCCTTTGTATATTTCTCCCACAGTGGTAAATCCGATCCATCCGCATCCTTACCATTGGGGTCGCCGGTCTTAATAAAGTTCGCCCAGTAATTACACATCTGTCTGGCCAGATCATAATGCCTTCCAACAAATGGCCTGGAACATTTGGCCAAGGTCTCAAAGAAGAACCAGAGATCAACGGAATGGAAAGTTCCCGGATTGTCCTCTCCTGGAATATCCGGATCAAACAGATAATAGTAACAGTCCTGCGCTCGCTCCATTGCGCTTTCCGCAAGAAATGCCGTCTTGACGCCGCATTCTACATCCCTGACAAAGACGCTGACATCTTGGCACTTCTTCTGTGCCTCAGGAAATTGCAGCAGCTCTTCTACCTTGCCGGGGAAATATTCCTCCAATTGTTCTCTTAAGCTGGCCTCATCGGTTGCCCGGATTCCATGAAGAAATTCATCTGTTGTATTGCCCGCCATCACAGGAACACGATTTCTTCTGCCTTCATAGAATGCACGGTAGGGGTCCATTGTCAGAAATACTCCGTCTATCATTGGCGCAAACATGATTCCTTTTTCTGCACGAAACTGTCCATAGCGCTCTCTGATAAATGTTGCGTCCAATTTCCTTGCTTCTTCAATCGATTGTACCTTTAGATAGTCGAAAAATTCAGCACCAGTCTTTTCTGCTTCCTCTTTGGACTTAGGTACCATGAATGGATCAAGTCCATAGGGACTTCGAAACATTCCGCTCATGATTACGGCACGTTGAAAATTACCCTGATTGGTCTCACTCGCCATCTGCGTCAGAACACTTCCGCCGCCGGCCGACTGTCCTGCTAATGTAATGGTCTCAGGGTCTCCGCCAAATGCTTCAATATTGCGCTTTACCCATAACAATCCGGCCTGCTGATCCAGACTTCCAAAGTTCCCCGGATTGTCCGGCTGCGTCGCACTAAGCTCCGGATGTGCTAAAAATCCAAATGCGCCAAGTCTGTAATTTACACTTACTACAACGACATCTCTTCTTGCCAGTCTCTCACCATCAAATTCCATCTCTGCAGGATAACCCCATTGAAAGGCACCTCCAAAGAACCATACAACAACCGGCATGTGTTCTGTACCGGTCTTTGCATTGGTCCATACATTCAGATACAGACAATCTTCTCCCATGGGAATCTCCGGGTCCACATGCCATTCCCTGCAATAAATATCTGTTCCAAGTCCAGGTATATCCTGTACTGCTGCCGGTCCAAACTGACTGCAGTCAAGAATACCATCCCAATTCTGACACGGTTGCGGTGCTCTCCATCGATTCTCTCCAATAGGCGGTGCTGCAAATGGTATTCCCTTAAATGCAGTAATCCGCGGGTCTGCTGCCGGAATACCGCGTACTGTTCCATTCTCTGTATCAACAATTCGAATCATTTCCGTTCTCCCTTTCTTCTCCAACAATCCTTTATTTTAATACAATCTCCGCCTGTCTGCTGGAACCATCTAAGACAAATGTTGATTGTTTTCCATCTGCAAGGATCTCATAATCACCCTTAAATCCTTCTGCCTCGATGTAGCCATTCGAATCGGTAACCAGTGCAACATCTGTCCACCATTCTCCTTTAATTAAGCTCTTTAATCGTTCATAAGCAGGCTTGGCTGTACCATCTTTTCGAATAATTCCACTTGGCGCCCCAAGCCATGCACCATCTACGAAATCCCAGCCGGTAATCGCCTGTACCTGTGGATGTTCAAATAAAATCCGGTACATCTCTTCCATCTCCTTAACCTGTCTTTCCTCACCCTGGGGAGTGGACGGCCATTTCGGTACCTGCCAGTCATTGAGATCTTCTATCTCTTCCGGCATCAGATCGCCTGAAATCAAGGTGTTTTCTGTAAAATGAATTGGTAATCCAAAATGTTCAAAACGGTGCAATACCTCATAAACTTTATCAGCTCCCCAATATCCCTGGTGCTGATGTGACTGAATACCAATCACATCAATTGGAACTCCAGCCTCCAGACAGCCATCAATCAGTTTCTCATAATCAGACGATGTATTAAAATCATTAAGCAGTAAAGTAGCATTTGGATTCTTAGACTTCGCTTCTAAAAATACTTCCTTTATCAATCCGACTCTGCCCTTTTCCTTACAGATTCTTGTGACAGCATTGTCATATTTATCAAAGATAGGCATGATTACTACTTCATTAATAGCATCCCAGGTATCAATCTCTCCTTTAAAATCTGTGACTTCACGATCAATACGCTCCATTTGCTTCTTAAAAATAGTCTCATTATCATATTGCAGCAACCAGTCGGCGCAGACAGTATGCCAGCATAAAGGATGTCCTTTGACCTTAACCCCTCGCTCAGTCAGATATTTCGCGGCATTCATCATTACTTTTGTTAACGGTTTTCCCTCCTCCGGCTCAAAATTGCCCCAGTAGAACGGAAGTGTTCCATAGTTATAAATATCAAGCCATTTCTCTGCTGTGGACTTCGCTGTTTCCGGATTCTTTATTTCAAATCCATTGGATAGCGGAACAAAGTCAAATGCCCCACTTCCAAAAAGAAACTGATGTCTGGTCTGTTTGAATCTGACGGTTGTATTTGCCAGTGGCTTGCCCGCCATATCTGTTAAATGAATTGCACACTGTGCTTTACGATGGGAATAATTATTCTGATTCATTTGAAATCTCCTTTCATCGCTGACCTTTTAAACGTCAGCACGATAGCTTAATTGCGTAATGGTACAACTCTCTCTTAACTGTGACGGCATATCCTTCCATACGGCGTAAACACCAGTTGTACATCCAACAAATCCTCCTGCCACTTCTGTGGAAAGATTGCGGATGGAAACCTTGGCTGCAACAATCTGCTCCACACCATCACAGCAAAGAACAGCATCCGCATAAAGGCCCTGTACTTTCAGGGATAATGTCAGCTCCAAAACGCCCTGATTAATTGGTGTCACTGCAAGAATCTCGTCTACTCCGGCCTTACACATAATTGCCTTTGCCTCCAGAGAACTCTTATCCTCTGATTCTGCCAATTCGATTCGCAGATGATATTGATTATTCTGCAGATAAACAACTCCACACTGCTTGTTGTTACTCAGATTCGGCACCGGCAGGGTTGCACTGATCGTGAAATTCTTATGCTGTTGACGAAGTGCCAGATACGTCTCCGTATCGTCATCCGACATGGTATATGGACTATAAAACAGATCCAACCCCTGTTCTGTTAACTCATAACGCATAGCCTCTTCATCCCGAAGGAACAAAAACTCATCGCCCAGTGTCTGCATTTGTCCAAAGGTATATTCTCGTATGTTTACATCAATCTGTGTCTTTGATGGCTTCCACTCCGGCAGTTCAATCTCCACCGTATCGGTCAGCATACCGTGTCCGGCATTTACTACCGGCCAGTCATTTTCCCATGTGACCTTAGCAAGGAAAGTCTCTCTTCCCATTGTGGTATATCCTTCAGTCTGTCTGACTGCCAGAAGTACCATGTACCATTCTCCCTTAACGGTCTGCATCAGATCACCGTGTCCGACATAACGAACCGGGAAATTCTGCCCGAAATGACGATGTGTCAGAATAGGATTGCAGGGGTTATTCTCATAGGGTCCCCAGATATTACGGCTTCTGCAGACTGTGACAGCGTGCTCCGGTCCTGTTCCGCCCTCTGCATGCATGATGTAATAGTATCCGTTCTCATAATAGAGATGAGGTCCTTCCGGCCAGATTACATTTTTCAGAGCGCCGTTCCATACATTTTTATGCTCGCCGACTAATTTCATCTCTGTAAGATCAATCTCCTGAATATAGATGTACCAGTCACCATTATACCTGGCACCCTCCGGGTTCTCGTGCGTTCCTATATAATAACATTTTCCACTTGGATCAAAGAATAAGCTGGGATCGATTCCATCTGCACCATTAAGATAGAACGGATCAGACCATGGGCCTGACGGATCGGTTGACTTAACTATAAAGTTACCGCCTCGATCAACGTTGGTGCATATGACATAGTAAATGCCATTATGATAGCGCATCGTTGGTGCGAATAATCCTCTGGAAATCTCATCTCCTTTAAGTGAAAGCTGGGACTTTCTCGTTAGTATGTTACCAATCTGTTCCCAATGTGCGAGGTCCTTACTGTGCATCACCGGAAGCCCCGGGAAGTAGCAGAAGGACGAGTTTACGATATAGTAATCTTCTCCTACAGCACAAATACTTGGGTCCGGATAAAATCCGGGGAAAATAGGGTTCTTGGCCATTGTCATAATCTCTTACCTCACATATCCCCATCCAAAGATGGTAAATTCTTTGTTTTCGTCTCCGGGCTGCATTTTTACTTCTATATGATAATTCTTGCGCTCTCTATCCCTAAAACAGATTACCGAATTGTAATGTGTCCAGCCTACAACACGCGGATTGGCACTTAGTACCTTTTCTCCATCTACATAGATTTCAGCAATGCCTTCCTGCACAGAAGCCGAATCTTTAAATACCAGAATCAGCGCTGTACACTCAATATCCATTACATAGGGATCTTTGGAGGAATCCTTAGTATGTCTCCAGTTCTTCCTATATTCAGGTGTGGGTTCCAGATCCAGATCTTTCTCTGCCACCTGTACATCTTCGTCGATCTTATCAAAACCACCACTCTGTATGTTTGCGGATTTTTCCGCCTCTATGCGATCCAGAAACAAAACACGGGTAAATGCATCTCCAATCGGTGCCTTAATTGATTCCAAATCTACTATACTCTTTGGGATAAGCACTCTGATCCGCCTTCTCAAACAGATATTCCAGACAGTCTGCCATAATCTTATGCCCTACATTGGTTGGGTGATAAAGGTCAAAAAAGAAATGTCTCTTGGAAAGAACTCTGCCTTGTCCGTCTTTCTTATAAAACTGTTCTACTACCGCCTGTTTTACACTTACCATTGGAAGCTGATATGCTCTTCCTACCAGTGATAATCGTTCTTCCAGATTCCAGTCATTGGCAAATACAGAGAACAACAGAATGACTGCCGGGCTGCCCGGTCCCTGATAAATCATACGTACAAGTGAATCATAACATTCACCCTGGGTCTCATCGCCTTCATCATTGACTGCAAATTCTACAATTACCACATCCGGTGTCACACTGCCGTTACGAAGAACATCCTGTTCATACCGAAGTAAACCAAACTCTGATGGGGTACCCCCGACACCTGCTTTGACATAATAAATATTGTCCCGCTGTGTGCCGTCTACAACCTTACAAAATGACATAAAACTCTGATATGCATAGCATTTCGTATTAATTGGGACAGCGCCGGCTCCCTGTGTGATGGAACCTCCTATATAAGCTACCGTTACGTCCTTTCCGGCTCTTGCCTTATCTATCGCCTGCTTCAGACGATAAACATTACCTGTCTGAATTAAAGACTTCTCCAGCATTGCATAGTATTCTGCACATTTAAAATCAATTGTTCTCTCTTCCTCTGGAGCCGGTGCATCATATCCATCGTTAAGATAGAAACAAATGGATGCTGTGGCAAATGTATTGGCCTTTTCGAATTCAAATCGAATCTGACCTGTAATATCATCATCCTCTGACCAGGTAACCTGATCCAGCGCAATCTTCTCCTCTGCTCCATTGGCCTGAACCTTCATCATGATATTTGTTCCCGAATGATAAGGATCTGATTTTCCATACATCTGGAAAACAAATTGTATCTCCTCGGATGGATCGTCCGCCTCAATGGATACTCCGATGCTATGTACCAGTTTTCTAAAATCTTTTGTTGTACTCAGCATATCCAACATCTTTTGATCCGTAATATTTCCCACGAGTTTTGCACTGCAGGCCAGTCGCCCACAATCTTCATATAAGAACTGAATTCCTTTCCCGTCCGGTTGTGAACTTCCTGTTATTTCTGTTCCCCGCATAATGAAAAAGCAAGATCTGCTTTTCTCCGGATCTTTGGGTGCCACCGGACCACTTTTGATTACTTCCATGATTGTCCTCCCAGCTATTTTCTGAAAATACTCCATACTATTTATTATATCTATTTTTATAAAAAAATTAATGTGACGAATTCTAGCAAAACAACCGATAAATTCTAGGTTTTACTGTTTTTTGACCAATAATCAACTATATTTTTCTCATTAATCAAAAACAGCAGTCTCCTGAATGGATAACTGCTGTTCAATAAATCAATGATTTTCTTTTGTATATTCTCTTACCCGAAGTGGAATTCCAAGAGTCGCTGCCAGTTCCCTGCATGCCTGAACATCCTCTTTGGGAATCACATCAACCAGCGTGAACTTCACTTCCTTAAAATACTTCTTTGATTCTCTGGCAAATGCAAGCATGGCTTCAAAGGAATCCGGATTCTGTGGATGGCACAGGGCGTCATATTGGTTCCTTGTTGGCGCATTCAGACTGATGGAGGCAATGTCGATAAATTCTGCAAGCCGCCTTACCGTCGGTTGTCCATGAATCAGGTCGGAGAGTCCATTGGTATTAAGTCTGAGTGTTAATCCGGGATGCACATCTTTTAGATATTTTGCGGTCCATATAAGCGCATCCAGTGCATAGGTCGGTTCTCCGTAGCCACAAAAGGTCAGCTCCTCAAAAGGCGAAAAATCAAATGCATCCACAGCCTCTTTGATCATTTCTATTGACGGATCCTGTTCATGCCAGAGTGAAGCCGCATTACCGACACCAGTGTCATTTTTGCGAATACAAAAATCACAGCTAAGACAGCAGCGATTCGTCAGATTCGCATATAATTTATTTCCATATACATATAAAATATCAGCCATTTCTATCCTCTTTTTCTATCCTCTACTTCATGCTCTGTCCAGTACTTCCTTGACCGGCACCTATGCTCTATCCCTGTAAGACACAAAAATCTGCCCATTTTGCATGACTTGCCTTAAGCAAATCGTCCGGTGCAAGTTCCAGCTGCATGCCAAGTCTGCCGCCACTGACAATCATTTTCTGTAGTTCCCTGGCGGAACTGTCAATCCTTGTCTCATACTGCTTCTTCATTCCCACGGCCGTACAGCCGCCGCGGATATAGCCTGTAATCTGATTGATGTCCCTTACATGAATCATGGCAAGCGATTTCTCTCCGACCTCTTTCGCTGCCTTCTTAAGATCCAGCTCACGGGCAATCGGCAGGACAAACACATAATAGGCTTTGCTGTTACCCTGTGTCACCAGTGTCTTATAGACCTTTTCATAGGGCAAATGCAGCATATCCGCAATTAACATTGCATCAATAAATTCCTCACACTCGTAAGTATGCATCTCATATGCGATCTTCATAGAATCCAGAATTCGCATGGCATTGGTCTTATTTTCTTTATTTTTCGCCATTCTCCATCATTTCCTTTTCCCTGTTCTGAAATACCCACAACTGCTGAATCTTATAACTGCCAAAGAACAGGCAGGTATCGACCACCAGTTTGACAATAGCCTCGCTGATGCCTGACCATCTCGTCAGGTAATTGACGCATAACGCAGACAGACCCATCTGAATCAGCCACACCACCAGATATTTTGGCCCGGAACTTACAACTTTATTATCCGATTTGAAGATCAATCGGTTAAAATTATAATTGAACAGGCCGGAACAGATTCTTGCTGCAATAGTCCCAATCCAGATATAATACAGTGGAAACAATGGTTTGGCAAAATGCGAAACGAGCAAAAAAAGACCATAATCCAGAATTGCAGAACCAAAAGAGGAAATGCAGAACTTGCCAAATACCTTGTATATTTTCAACGAGTCCCTGATTGGATTAAAATGTGAACTTGCATTATCATCTATGTAAATCACCGCAATGGGCACTTCGACAAATGCGACTGACAGCTCCTTTAATCTGAAAATCATATTCATCTCATATTCATAACGTTCGCCGGGTACCAATAACATCTGATCTAAAATTGCAGTCGGAAGAACCCGAAGTCCCGTCTGGGTATCCGAAAGGGAAATGTCGCAGAAAAATTGCAGCAACTGACTGGTTAGGCGATTACCAAACCGACTCCTGGGTGGAATCTTTGAATCACTGGTAAAATCCCTGCAACCAAATATAGCCCTCCTGGGATGCTCTAAAAAAGCGTTGCAGCACTTCCTCGTATCCGTTAAGGTATGCTGTCCGTCAGCATCAATCGTTACAACCCCCTGCGCATCCTTCATCTTGTCCTGAATATAGGAAAATCCCGTCTTCAGTGCACAGCCTTTGCCACGATTCACCTCATGCACCAACAAAGTAACCTTATCCCTGATTGCCTCGAATACCGGCGCATATTCCTCACTGCAGCCATCAATGACAACTACAATATGTTCAAACTGTTCTGCTGTCTCATTAATCAACTCAAGCATTTTCTGATCCGGATTGTATGCCGGTATCAGAACTACGACTCTGCTTTCCTTCTCCATTGTATCTACCCCTCGCACTGTATAGTCAACCTATTATAGTCTCGAAAACCCCGAAGTGTCAACGAAACTCGTACCACCTCGGGGCAACTCAATTCTTCAAATCCTTCCTTTCCTCTTTCGTTAAAATATTTACACAAAAACCTCCCGTCAAATGACAAGAGGTCTAATGATTTATAGTTTTTATCTTTCCCGATAGCTCCTTCGCAATTCCCTTTACATTAATTATTTTCTTCCTCTTCCTGCAAGGCGATTCTCTTCTTAACGTGAACCTCCACATCATAGCAGGCAAATGTCTTATCCAGATCCTCCTTTGCAATCTTTGGCGTAATCATGCTGACAAGCGGAACAATAATCAATCCACCAACCATTGCCACCGCACCACAGTTAATCGGAGATGCAATAAATTTGAAGAAAATGTTGGAAACCGTAATGCCGACACCAAAAATGAAACTTGTCCATACAGCCGCCTTGGTTACACCCTTCCAGAACAGACCATACAGGAACGGTGCAAGGAATGCACCTGCCAGTGCGCCCCAGGAAATACCCATCAACTGCGCAATAAACATGGGGGGATTCAAAGCCAATACTACGGAGATGCCAATGAAGAATACAATAAGCAGACGCATAATCAAAAGCTGCCTCTTCTCCGTCATGGTCTTAAAGACGGAATCCTTCAGGAAATCAAGCGTAAATGTCGAACTGGAGGTCAGTACCAGTGAAGATAAGGTTGACATGGATGCGGAAAGCACCAGCACAATCACAACACCAATCAGTACATCCGGCAGCGTCGATAACATGGAAGGAATGATTCTGTCATACATTACACTTCCATCTTCTTTATAAAGTGCCGCATTGTCAAACAATCTTCCAAAGCCTCCAAGAAAATAGCAGCCGCCGGCAATAATAATCGCAAAAAATGTTGAAACAATTGTTCCTGTCTTAACTGCCTTCTCACTTTTAATTGCATAAAATTTCTGCACCATTTGCGGAAGACCTAGTGTTCCGAGTGAAGTCAGAATAATAACACCCACGAGGTTCGCCGGATCTGTTCCAAAGAAAGAAGCAAATGCACCGTGCTGTCCCATCGTTGCAGGTACATCGCTTGGAATCTCTGATAATTTGCGAATGGCTTCCATAAAACCGCCCTGCCCATTCAATACAGCTACAATGATGAACACAATACCAATCAACATAATCAGCCCCTGAATAAAGTCATTGATTGCGGTTGCCATATATCCGCCAAGGATAACATAGACACCGGTAAGAATTGCCATTCCGATAACGCAATATTTGTAATCAATACTGAATGCCATATTAAAGAGGCTGGAAAGTCCGTTATAAACGGATGCAGTATAAGGAATCAGGAAGATAAATACGATAAAGGACGCTACTATCTTCAAGGTCTTACTTTCAAATCTCTTACCGAAGAAATCCGGCATTGTCTTTGCATCCAGATGTCTTGTCATGACTCTGGTTCTTCTTCCCATCAAAACCCATGCAAGAAGACTTCCGATAAATGCATTACCCAGACCAATCCAGGTCGTAGCAACGCCATATTTCCAACCAAACTGTCCTGCATAACCGACAAAAACAACCGCAGAGAAATAAGATGTTCCATATGCAAATGCAGACAGCCACGGACCTACGCTTCTTCCTCCTAAGACAAAATCATTAACATTGGTCGCATGCTTTCTGGAATAAATTCCAACTGCAATCATCGAGCCAAAAAATAGCAGCAGCAGAGTAATTTTTACTAGCATGATTCAATTCTTCCTTTTCGATATGTATTCTTTGTTGCTTTAAAGTGTTATGCTTTAAAGCGTTAAAGTGTTAAATTTATTTTGATTATAAAGGCTGAATCAAAAATTGTCAATCCCTTCTTAGATTCTTACCAATAATTATGAACCATTTAAACTGTACCCCTTGTCAAGGACATTTTTAAAACTTGAGTTCCCTATTGTTGGACACCTCAGTTTTGCATAAAT
>JAKQFQ010000098.1 GCA_029558315.1 Bacillota bacterium | reverse complement strand
AATGTAAGAAAGAAGGGATCATCCCAATAACTGGAATGGAAGCGTATATCTGTCAAGATGCAAGAGATACAAAAGAGAAACCAAGACATTTAACAATGCTCGTACAGAATGAAACTGGATGGCACAATCTCTTGAAAATGTGCAGTTATGCCCATCTAGTAGGATTTCACAAAAGACCAAGAGTTGATTACGAACAAGTTTTAAAGCATTCGGACGGTCTCATTTTCATGTCAGGCTGTGTTAATTCTGTTATGAAGCCCGACCATGGAGAGAAATTTTTCTGTGAGGATTTGGCTGATCAAGCTGAAGTTTATATCGAGATCATGCCTCACAATCATCCATTGCAGATAGAATGGAATCTGGATTGTTTGGAAATCTCAGAAGACTATGGAATTCCACTGGTGGCTACGCATGATGTTCATTACATATTAAAAGAAGACGAAGAATCACAAGAGGTTCTTCTGGCTATTCAGAGAGGAGCAAAATGGAATGATCCAAACCGATGGAAATTTGATTTTCATAATTTGCATCTAGCAACCGCAGATGAAATTATTGCTGGTTTTATCAAACAAAAATTGCCAAGATCGATCTACATCCCAGCCATGAAGAGAACTGTTGAGATTGCAAGAAAATGCAGTGGATTTCAAATCTCAAAACAGGAAGTCCACCTTCCACTTCCTCCTAGCGTAACAGGAGACGAATTCAAATTTCTTGAGCAGCTTTGCGTTAAAGGGTACTATGATAAAATAGGGAGTCTGTTTGAACTTGAATACGAACAAAGAATGGATTACGAATTATCTGTCATTAAATCTAAAGGATTTGTCAGGTATTTTCTCATTGTCTGGGACTTCATAAATTGGGTAAAAAAACATAGTTCTGTTTATTCACCAGGACGAGGGAGTGCTGCTGGTTCTCTTGTCACATATTTGGTTGGAATTACTGGCGTTGACCCAATCAAGTACGGACTATTGTTTTCTCGTTTTATTAATGAAGAACGTATTGATCTGCCAGATATCGATATGGATATACCAGACACCTTAAGAGGAGAAGCGATTCAGTATCTTAGAGATACATATGGAAATGAAAATGTCGCTGGTATTTCAACGTTCTTGAAAATGAAAGCAAGATTGGTAATTAGAGATGTAGCACGAGTATTTGATATTGATTTAAAAGAAGTAGACACATTCGCCAAATCTGTTGATAAATCAGTACAAGACGCAATTGATCTAGAAGTTGAACAATATCAGAAAAAATGCGAGGAAATAGATAACAATAAAAGAGATAAGGAAAGAGAGAAGAAAAAAGAAGATATAAAACAGCAGATGTTCCATTATAAGCACCCAGATGTCATTAAACATGCTTTGAAACTTGAAGGACAATGCAGAGGTTATTCGAGACATGCTGCCGGAGCCGTTATATCTAATGAATCACTATCAGATGGGAGACAAACATATTTAGCAGAAAGAGGAAACAATATTGTTGTTGGTTGGGACATGTCAGATTGCGAACATGCAGGTCTACTCAAATTGGATGTTTTAGGTCTGAAAACATTAACTGTACTAAA
>JAKQFQ010000073.1 GCA_029558315.1 Bacillota bacterium | reverse complement strand
CAGGCTCAACGATTTACAGCGTTGCCGGAAAAGGTGACCGGCTATATGTCGGAACAAATAATTCAATAAAGGTTTACGACATATCCGATCCTGAAGCATTCGTTCTCAAGTACACATTCTCCACAAACAAAAGAGTTTATGACCTTGAAGTGGCGGAAGATAATGTGATGTATGCTGCCACAAGCGGGGGGATATATAAACTTGATACGACTGATCCCGATACACTTTCCCAGACATCTTTTTACAGTACTGGTTACAACTACCAGTACAGGATACAGCTCTACAATGATCTGCTCTATGTCGGTGATGATAACGGAATAAACATCCGGGACAAGGAGACATTCACCCGTCTTGCCTATGTCAATATTGATTCAGTGCTTGATTTCGCTATAGCGAACGGTGAGATAGCACTTTACAGATCATCGTTCTGGAGTGCCGGACTCCATATCAGGGATGTCAACACGCTCAATCTTAAAGCTTATGAATATGCCGACTGCTACACCGGAGAGCCTACAGCTGATCATGGCGAGTTCTATCTGTCGTGTGACGGATATGAATACCGTTTTGAGGGCAGACCGGATACATACATAGATTTTTATTCTCTTGAAGCTGATATTCTTGAGCTGCAGGAGAACTATGTTTATGACGGATGGACATACATTTCTGATGGAAGCAGTGTAAAACTTTCTACACTCAACGATGTTCCGAGTTTCTGCGGGAACGGTGTTATTGAGCCTGGAGAAGTCTGTGACGGGGATACTTTATCCTGTACAGATCTTGATGCTTCTTATTACGGTGGAACAGCCTATTGCAATTCTCTATGCTCCGGCTACAATGAAGACAGTTGTGAAACAGATGACGGATGGTAGATTTGAAAGAATTTCTTATAATATTTCTTATGGCATTTCTGTGGTCATGCACATCATGTAATGAGGATAAACCACAGATAGATGATCTGCGGGTTGATAATGATGTGTCCGGGTCAGAATCAGAGGAGGACTCTTTGGATGAAAATTCTGATCCGGACAAGATTACAGATCTAGATAATGAATCAGATGATAGTCCAGATGCTGATGTTGATACAGCAGTTGAATGCCTTGATCTTAAAATTCAGGAGAATGTTATTAAAACCGCTTTCCCTTTTAAGGATAAAGACGGAAGATCTACATTCTGCCGTTCCGGATGTGACACCCCGACAGAAACAGATCCTCAGTGTGTAAGAAATATCTGGGAATGGGATAACTGGGAGAAGTATCAGAAGTATCTTGCAGCAGAAAAAGAAGATCCGGAACAGACAAATGAAAGAGAATGCTATTCTTGGCCGTGTGAACTTCCTGACATGAAAGGATCAACAGGAGGAAGTCTGGTTTCAAAGTGTGACAGAAGGATTTCGGTCAATGGCTACAGATCAACAATGGGAGCTGTCTGGACGCATGGGATGAGCAATGGTGTTGCAGGAATGTACATGACAGGGAGTGGTGCCATAGAATATGATCCTGAAAAGGATGTGTTTGTTAAAGTAGGTAAAGCTAATGGACGATTAAGCTTTAATAAGAACAGATCCATAGTTCTTGTTTTTGACTCCTTTGCACCAGACAATCCATCATATAAATCTTTTGTTGTCTCAGTATTAAAAAAGGACGGAGAATACAACTATGAACTGATCTATGATAATAAAGGACACAATGCTTTTATGGGAAACCCTTCTTTTGTCGGTGAAAACTGGGTGTTGATTCAGATATGTGAAGGAGACAGAGGTCCTTGTGATGTTAAATATTCCAGGACAGACAAATGGGAATGGCACAGCCTTGATATAGGCAGTGTGTATGAAGGAAATATCGTTGGAAACAAATTAACTTTCTTGACTCCTGATGAAACAGCGGACAGGCAGATATATTATTGTGATCTGAGCAAATATCCTGAAAGTTATAAGGAATGCACAAAAGCCACAAGAAAAGACGGGACAGGAAAGTATGAGAAAGGTCACAGCCCGAGAATTGATGAAGACAATGAGAACCGACTGATTTATTATATGTATGAAGACGAAGGTCCTCCAACACTGATAGAAGTTAATTATTCCGGTGAGAATAATCCTGAGTACAAAGAGATAGAAGTTGATCAGTATATGCAGCCACACAAAGTAAAGGGTAATCTGATGATGTTTACGGGCTGGCGAGGATCAAAGATAATCAGCTGCTGGTATCGTTTTGACAAACAGAAATCATATTGTCCTGTTATAAATAATGAAGGAATGGAGTTTAGCACTTTTGACGGGAAATGGTGGCTCTGGAGAAATTCCATTGATGTGCAAATTCGAGACACAGAATGTTACTGCAAAGAAGAAGGTATCTGTCCTTTTGAAGAGTAAGATTTCTGTGTTTTTTCTTTAATTATTGAACCAACCTTATCTTTCAGAGATCTGACAATACTGTCTATATCCAGTTCAGTACTGCTGCTGAAAACATATCTGCCGTAAATGTTGATATGATTCCAGGCCGCTGGAGATATTTTACTGAAAAATGCTCTTTCATTTTCCGGCAGATCTTTCATGAGTTCGGACAGAATATAGGAATTGTAATAAATAACTGCACTGCACAGCAGTCTTGAACATTCGCTCCAGACCTGCTGTTCAAGAACAGTCTTAACTTTGAATTTAGCTTTGTCAGACGAAAATATTGCACTTTTAAGACTGTGATAGGATTCTCCCCTGTTCAGCGCTTTATGTACATCTCTTCTCAGATCAGCTGAATCGACATATTCAAGGAGATAGACAGACATGATAATTCTGTTAAATTCCCAGAGAGCTTCCTTTGTTCTGTTTTTCCGGGAATAGGAGCTCAGTTTTCTTACTATTGTGCTCTGAGTTGTGGTTTTAAGTGCAAGGGAAACGAATATTCTTAAAATGTTGTCCCACTGGCTTTTTATAAGCATGGTGTTAACTTTATCAGCCGGCTTGAAAAACATGTCTCTGTAATGTGAAAGATTCCTGAATCCGCAGAGATCGTTCATCCTTTCCCTCAGATCCTTCAAACGGGGTGCAAATCCATAGTTGAAAGGATACAAAATCCCGAAATTAACCTTGTTAACTCCGTGAGTGTCGGTTGAATGAATATCCGGAACAATCTCTGAGGTGTTGTTGTACAGCAGATCAAAAACATAGTGACTTTCGTGTTCATTTGCTCCGATATTCTTAGCATTGAGCGGAATATGATTTGCGTTCAGGGTGACAGTTGAGATACCTTTTCCCAGGCCGAAATATTTGGGTGAGTGTCTTGCATTGACAGTGTCTCTTGAATCAAATTTCTGTCCGTCACTGCTTGAATGAATAAGATTATTAATGTTGTAGAGTTTTGACACAGGCAGTCTGTGAGTTGCATTGTTGATACAGTCTATAGCGTTCTTTAATGTTTCCGGGCGTATATAGTTGTCGTATGTGGCTGAAAGTTTGCTGTAGGTCAGATCTGATATTTCAGACATTTTTGTAAGACTCTGATTAGTTCCCATCGAGACAATGCAGGCAAAGAGAGAATCTATGTCGGCAATGCCTGATGTGTTGATATTTCTGATATGTGAAAATAATGAAGTGAAATTACACTGCCTGTCAACGAAATTAAGAATATCCGCAATGCCTACCTGTTTCATTTCCGCAAGAACAGGATGGTTGGTATCATTCTCTGTTTTTGTGCCGGACAGAACCCATTTCCCTGTTTCCGTGATTTTAATATACCTGTTTTTCCCC
>JAKQFQ010000062.1 GCA_029558315.1 Bacillota bacterium | reverse complement strand
TATGAT
This sequence comes from Bacillota bacterium, assembly GCA_029558315.1. GTDB lineage: Bacteria > Bacillota > Clostridia > Lachnospirales > Lachnospiraceae > NK4A136. The sequence goes on along the minus strand of JAKQFQ010000062.1, from coordinate 6,221 downwards.
AGTGCATCAATCTGTCCTGCTGTTGCACCGACTGTTCCTGCACTTAACCACATCTGTATGTGTGAATATCCATATACTGGTATAAGCCACATAAGATATTGGTCTTCATCATTGGCTATTTCAATATAAGATTTATCTGTTGCAACTGCATCCCTTGAATAAAGTATCTGTGAGTGGTCTATAACGTAATCAGTTCCACCAGATTCAAGCCTTGCTGTTGCTTTTAGTCTCATGTTCTGTGAAGAGTTAATATCAACTGTTGCATAGATTGCAAGGTATTGTGTTCCTTCAACTCTTATCTCTGTTCCAAGAGGCATGAAGGCTGCTGTTACTTCACCAGTATCTATTGTGATGTCCTTGGCTGTTGCTATGTTTGCAGCCTCGAACTCGTTTATTGTGATTGCATCGGAGTTTAAGAAGGTAGTTGTTTCTGCTGATGTTACTACACCGTTCAATGCATCCAAAGCCTCTATTACTTTTGTCACTGTGTTATAACTTGCATTTGTAGTATCAAGTTGCACATCTGCATAGGTGTATGTCAATGTCTTTGCTGTCTTTATTGATGCTGCTTCAAGAGTATCTAAAAGTCCTGCATCATCAGTTGCTAAAGCACCAGTTGCTATTGTGCAGGTGTAGTTTGTTAAAGCATGGAGTGCTGCAATTATTTCCCCCATTGTGTTGTAACTTGCATTGGCTAAATCCCATGTTAAATCAGCAGGTGTGTATGTTAAGTTTAATGTTGTTAATATGCTTGTTGCCGACTTGTTGTTCAAAGTTGTTGAGGCATTGGTGTTTATTGCACCACTGATTAAAGTGCAGGTGTATAAATCCAATCCGTCTAATGCTGTTACTACTTTGGCTATTGTATCATAAGACCCATTAGTTAAATCATAGGTCAAATCGGCAGGAGTGTATTTAAGATTTACTGCTGTTTTAATGCTTGTTTCTGTTAGAGCATTTAATGTTATTCCTGCATTGGTGTCTATTGCACCTGTTGCAAGTGTGCAGGTCAATCCCTCGACTCCATCCAGTGCTGCAACTACCTTGGCTATGGTGTTGTAATTGACATTTGTTAAGTCCAGTGCAACTGGTTCTCCTTCACCGAGTTGGTATGTCAAAGTGTTTGCTGCCACTGTGACTGTTGCTGTGGTCTCTTCACCAGTATATACCAAAGAGAAAGCATCTTCTTCTGCTCTTGCTATTGTCAAGGTGTTAGCTGCTATTGCTGCTGTGCAAGTTGCTGCTGTTCCGATATAGGTCAAAGCTATTGCAGGTTCGGCAGTCCTTGCTATTGTTAAGGTATCTGCATCCTGTGCCACTGTGCAAGTTGCTGCACCACCTGTGTATGTTAAAGTGAAAGCTTCCACGTTTGCCCTTGCCATTGTTATGACATGAGCAGCATGGGTCAAAGTTCCTGTTCCTGTTCCTGTATATTGTATTGTGAAAGCAGGAACGGTTGCTACATTTAAAGTTTCAATACTGTTCATAAAATTCCCTCATTTATTAATAATTGTGCTTCATCTATTAATCTTGAACAAATATCATCCATGACCTGTTGACCTTTCGGATTTCCTGCCATGTATGCCTGTTTCAAATTCTGTCCTAATCCGACAGAGGTAATCATTTCCTGTAATATCTTCACCCTCATTAAACTGTCTTCAGTTCTCATTTCATCGAAGGTAACGTTGACGGGTATCTTCAAGTGCTTGGAGATTGCATATTCAAGAAACGCTTTTAACTTGTCCTGTTCGGGTTTAATCCTTTCGTAAAGCACAAGCTTTATGTGTTCATGTGTCGTTGACTTTTGCCCATCAGGTTGAAACAAAGTCTCTGGTATTCCTATGTCGTAGAATATCTGGTGTGTAATCTGCTTCATCAGGTCGTCAACTTTGAACTGTGCATTGCCTGTTCCCTCGACTGATACCTGCCATCCTTCAGGCACAATATACCATCCCTTGTAGTCTTCAGAAGAGAACATATTAATCATGTCGGCTTCTTCCTGGTCGGATGCACCGTCAGGCTTGTATGCAACTATCAAAGGCTTTCTAAATCTTTTAAGTATCTCCCTGTTGGATTTGTATATTTCAAGCAAGTCCTCTATCGTGTTAAAAGCAGGGTAACAAGCACTTATACCATATTCGGAATCAGAGAATAATCTCCTGAACATGAAGGTCTCAATCTTTGTCCTGTCGATATACTCTGTGTTGTTGTCCTGTTTTATATCAATGACAATCTGCTTTTCATCATCCCACTCCATTGTGAAGTCTCTTGGGTCTCTAACTTTTAAAAAGTCCTTTCCCCACTCGGAGATGCATCTTCCAAAGCAGAGGGTGTTAATTATAATCATTTCTGCTTTTTCTTTCAATCGTGACTTTTCCAAAAACTTATCAAGCTTTACCTTATCGGCTTCACTGCCTGATGTTGGTGTGATTTTCATACCTTTCGTCATGGCATAGGCTATCATGTTAAAGCCTGTATATACCTGCCCACACAAGAGATACGCAGATAGACCAAGATTCTGCATCGTATCAGGGTCGTATGGCAAATAGTATCTGTCCTCTTTCCTGATGGTCTCCGTCTTTCTCCTTGATGCAAGTTCCATTACAAGATTGGACAGCCTTGAAAGCCCTGTTACTTTCTTTGTAGAATTAGGTGGTATAATCTGTGTGGACTTGGGTTTAAGCCTGTCGAAAATACTCATTAACATTATATAATTATATAATTATATAATGGTTTGGGGAACATAGGGTCATTTATATATATGAAAAATTAAAATTAATTATAAAGTAGAAAAGTATTTTTCAAATTCTGCATAACTTTGGAATACTTTATCGGCATAAACTTGAAGCCAAGGATGCTTGTGCATACCGTTTGTGCAGATGATATACACCTTTATACCTAATCTCCTTGCCTCTGCAACTTCAAAGATAGTTCCGTAGCTTCTGTCACCGTCAATAATTGCAATGATTCCATCACAATAGGCAACTGTCCGAAGGTCGTGGTCAACGATAGCATAAGGGTCTATGCTGTCGAATCTTGTCATTTCTCCTTTGTCCATCTTCTGTATGTCTTCCCTATTGCTTCCAGGCATATTGTCATAGAAGGGATTTATCAATGTCAGTTCGGGATATATGGATTCAAATTCAAGTTCCCACTCCCTAACGGACTGTCGGCTTCCTATCGGGTGTGCAAGATAAAATATTCTTTCTCTCATATTAACACGACACATGAATCTTTCTGCTTTCTGGATAGACCTTGAAAGTTGCTATACCGTTCTTGGTCATACCGTATCCTTTCTTTTCTGGATAGGTGATGCTTCCATCTACCCTGTCGGTCAAGAAGCTTCCTGTCAGCATCCAGGCTATTGTTTTCTTTTTCAGGTAGAGGCTGCCTGTCGAGGGGATAGTCCTTCTCTCAACTCTCCCTACTGCAACATCATGGACATGACCTATCATCACAAGGTCAACATCATCCAACTGATTTATAGTTTGGAAAACTGGTGTCATTTTAGACTGTGGAAGCTTTCCACCACCGTATCCATGAGAGGAGAATACCTTGAAGGTCTCTGTGTGTGAATCTCTTTTGAATTTGATTCTTGTCCAGGCTTCATAGCCAAGATACTTCAAATCGTAGTCTCTGCATAGGTCGTATGTTATATTCCTTGAATCCCTCTCCCTAATCTTATCTTCGTGATTCCCAGTATGGACACCGATAATCTTTGTCGGGTCGAGCATATCAAGGTAGTTACAAAGGGTCTCGTATTGTTCCGAAATCAGATTATCAGTTTTATCCCTGTATTCTGGTGCAATGCTTTGTATATCCCACCGTTTATCAGTGTGTGTGATTGCATCGATAAGGTCACCCATAAGGATTATATAGCACTGATTATCGTTTAGAAACTTAACTGCATTTTTCATTGCATCCTTGTTGTGTGCTATATTCCCGATGTGCAAATCCCCAAGACCAGAAATATAAAAAGATTCCCCATTTTTATAGGGGATTACAAATTCATGCATTTCCATTTTAATTCCTCAAAACTCTATTCCATATTCCTCTACGATTCTGGACATCTTGTTCGCAAGAGTGACATCTCCACCACCTGCAAATAATAGACCTATTGGGTGTCCATCCATGTCAAGTATCAAACTGCCTGAATCCCCACCATCGGAGAAGTGTCCTGTCAAGTCCTGAATTATTATCTGGTCTTCAAAGTATGCATCACCGTAATCATACCCAACGTATGACGTTGCATCAGTGCCTACGACCTTGCCGACTGTATAGCCTGTTGTCCTGCCTGTCTTCTGCACCAAATCCCCAAGACGTGCATCTCTAACTACATCGTTTATGACTGGTATATCCTCGACACCTGGAAGCCACTCAACACCCTCTGCTATTGTCGCAAAGGCAACGTCAACAAAATTCGACTGTTTGAACGTTATAGGAGTGAAGCTATCCAGATACCCAACTATGTCCGTTGGATTCCTTCCATCGTCATAGTCACCAGGCTGTATGATAGGGTCTCCAATCTTGGCACGATTCTCATTGGCAAGGACATGATTGTTCGACATGATAAGTGGAACATCTCGAACACCAAGAGAATATACTCCTGTGCTGCCAATGCCGAATATGCGTTTAATCCAATTCAGAAAGCTTTGCCACCACCCGATAGTGCCTGGTGGATTTTCAAAGACTTCTCTCGTCTTGACAATGCAGCCGAGAGTTCCTGCCGAGATGTCAACGTGTCCGATGGATATTCCACCTGTCACAGGTCTAATCCTCTGCTGAAGGTCGTTTGGATTTTTTTTTGGCATCGGTGGAGTTGCCAACATCTTTGGCTTCTCGACCACATCTGTCGGCAACGCACCGTATTTTTTCGGGATGGGATTGTCAAGCTTTGACAACGGTTTCTTTTTCTCCACTGCAAAGACCAAAGCCTTCACTGGTTTGCCGAACTCGTCAACGACAATCTCCCCATTTGAAATCTTCCACCCAAGATACACTGTATGAGCATCAGGGTGCTTCTGCAAGTATTGTTTAGTTTTCATCACACAACGCAATGCTGTGCAGGTATATAAGTGTTTGGGAAAAATAGATATATAAATCTACTCATTGACAATTAGTAGATTTAGTTATTTTTACTGATTGGTAATTATTACATAAATTAGGTAATCTAATAATTATATATCATTATATGATAAAATATGCCATATTGTGTGATAAAATAAAAAAATTCCTTTGGAATAAGAAACGCATATAAAACTTTTACGGTTTGACGGAATTTTCTCTTGGTGTGAAAGTCCTGTCTCCACAATTAGAACAGTAATAGTCATTGCATCGTGGACATGGTTCAGGATAGCCACACACTGGACATCGTTCTGCTGCCATAGGATGCTTATTCAGTCCGACCTGGTATTTAAGCTTTTGGGTCGTATCAATCGTGCAACGAAAAGGAAGATGATTCCCCACACTATCAAGTCGGAACGTGTGATATAGATTTTATTTATGGCAACAAGTGGCAACGCAATGGACAGAAGCATAAATCCTGCAAGGAAGCAGAAGTTATGCACCGTTAGTATCTGTTCGGATTCTATTTTCATTATTTTCCTCTTGGTGCTGCACTATTTAAGCCTTTCGTTTGGAGAAGTTAAGGAACGAAACGCAACTGTGACCTCACATCTTTGTTCAAGGACAGTATATGGGTAGGTGGTAGGATTGCATTAGATGCTTCAGCACATGGTAGGTGGTAGGTAGGTGGCAAAAAAAAGAACCACATATCAACATATAATTATATAATTATACATTTAAACAAAGTTAAAAGTTTGGCACTATTAAAAATGTTCGGGTTTCCCAACTTAATTAGTTAATACTGTGCTAATAATGTTAGGTCAGCCTAACTTATTAGTTAATAGTTAATAGTTAATAGTTAATAGCTATTAGTTAATAGTTAATAGCTATTAGTTAATAACATGGCAGATAAATAAGGGTTGCTCACTATAATCCTAAACTATTCTAAACTAATAATTAATTAATACTAATATCTAACTAATAATTATTATTACTTAATACTAATTACTACTTAATATATATTCTTTCTTAATATCTTTTGTTATATAGTTTCATGTATTATCTAATATGTTATATGTATCAATATTTAGTATCTCTTATTGTATCTGTTAGTGTTATTGTAGTTTCTTAAGTTATCTCATGTCTTTTATTGGGTA
>JAKQFQ010000043.1 GCA_029558315.1 Bacillota bacterium | reverse complement strand
TATATGAAAAAGTTTTTCATAATCATAATTACTATTACTATGATTTCTAGTTGCAGTCAAAACAACAATACACCTAAAAATGGAGATTTATTGTTCTGTGTTTCAGACATATCCCAAATGAGTAAGGCCATAACAGATGCTACTTATAATGGAGATTCTCTTCAATTTGATCATGTTGCAATCTTTTCCTATATCAACGAAGAACCTTTTGTGATTGAAGCTTCTGCAAACAAAGGAGTCTCTATAACAAAATTGGAAGATTTCCTTAAATCATGCAATACCATCAATGGCAAACCGGGTGTAATCATAAAGAGACTTGATCACTAGTGTCTCTTAAAAATAGTTAATCGTAATCAAAGTCGATATTCAATTGCTGGTCAGCCTTTTTTTCTTTCTCTAGAGCAGGATGGAAAAACAGATCCAGCATGTTCTCTTTGAGAAGCAGTCCACTTCCAAGGATACGCATCACTTGTATGATGGGTCGGTTTAGTTGGAGTTTCTTTTCGATGATTCCAATGAGGCAATAGGTGATGATGGCAACATGAATTTGGATGCGAACAGCATTCTCGGATTCACCCCAAAAGGATTTGACACGCAGATGCTGTTTGATCCATTTGAAAAAAAGTTCGACCTGCCACCTATAGCGATAAAGCAAGGCTATATGCTTGGCTGGCAGGTCGAAGTTGTTTGTGTAGTACGTGAAGGTGCGATGCAAGTCTTGGGCATAGAAAACTATGCGTCTGATAACACCAGGATAATTTTCTTTGTTCCTTTTGCTTGTGAACCTGATTGTTTGGTCGAAAAAGACTCCGTCTGCACCATCAAGAATATCCTCTCCATCAACAATTTCGTATTTTGGGCTAAACTTTTCTCGAATGATGAAGAAGGCCATAGATATATGAATGATGTAAAGTCTGGAGAGGTCAAAGTAGCCTCTGTCAAATACATAACAGGCATTTGGCTCGTATCTGAGCCAATCCATTGCATTGATATCGTGTACGATTGCGTTGGTGATTCTGTAGAATACGGGTATCTCCGTCACGATGTCAATCTGCGTATGTATTTTGACGCCAGACTTAGTGCTGCGAAACTTTGCCCAATTGAAAACAGACATGCAGAGATCGATGGTCGTGGAATCAACGGCGTAGAATCTTCCATGCAGTTCGAACTCCTTAGTGATGCGTAACTGCTGGGCGATCCCCACCATGAAGAAGGCGTACTCTTCGAAGATTCTATAATCTCTGACGGAGTTTGCCCTTGACAACATCTGTCTGGTAACAGCCGTATTCCCGAATCCTAGAAATGGTGATTTTTTATTATGAGCAGAAGTTATATCAGTGAGTTCTCTCAAGCTGCAGCAATCCATCAGTTGACCGAACATGAGTACCAACAAATGTCCCCAATGAGAAAGCGACCAACCTTGGGTTCTGTCGTTGTATTTGCTGACTATTCGCCTGAATTGGCGTTGTGGTAGGAACGAAGTAATTTGAGCGAAAATGTACGTGCCAATATTCATATCTGTCCTGAATTTGATTCAGACGCGAAGGTAAAAAAATCAAAGCCCGGACATGCTTTTTGAATATTATTTCGTTGAAAATGAGTATTTTGAAAATTAATTTAACTTTAATTAAGAGACACTAGTGTAATTATATGGTAAAAGAAAACTTCATTAAGCTATTCGAATTGTCATTTAAAAAGCATTGGGATGACATGGCGATGACGGATTACATAACGAAAAAAGATTATACTTATGAACAAGTTGCAGTTGAGGTTGCCAAACTTCACCTTTTGTTTAAGGAGATGAAAATAACAAAGGATGAAAAGATTGCTCTTGTTGGCCGTAATACTCCAATGTGGGCAATTTCATTTATCTCAACGGTAACTTACGGTGCAGTGGTGGTTCCTATTCTTCAAGATTTCCATCCAGATGACATCCAGCATATTGTAAATGATTCTGATGCAACTCTGTTGTTCATCACTGATAATATTTGGGAGAATGTAGAGGAGAGCAGTATGCCTAATTTGAGGGCAATATTCTCAATTACAGACTTCAGATGTCTTCATCAGGCTTCTGGAGAGACCATAGATAAGACAATTGAAAAAATGAATTCTCTTTTTGCAAAGAGATATCCAAATGGTTTCACTAAGGAAGATGTTAATTATTATCCAAAGGATAATTCTGAGGTGGTGGAGATCAATTATACATCTGGTTCTACAGGATTCAGTAAAGGAGTAATGTTGACCGGTGGAAATTTGGCCGGTAATATCGAGTTTGGTATGTATCATACAGATATTACAGGTTATCCGAATAAGAAGGAAATTGTTACATTCTTACCGCTTGCACATGCATACGGTTGTGCGTTCGATTTCTTGGCTCAGATAACAACAGGTTCTCATATTACATTCTTGAACAGAGTGCCTTCTCCAAAAGTCCTTTTGCAGGCATTTGAGGAGGCAAAGCCAGATGTGATTTTTACAGTTCCTTTGATTATTGAGAAGATATATAAGAGTAAGATATTGCCTAAGTTGGGCAAAACCTCTGTGAAATTGGCTTTGGGAATTCCGATTCTGAATCAGAAAATTTACTCTGAAATCCGTAAGCAACTCATTTCTGCTTTTGGAGGAAACTTATCTCAGATGGTTGTTGGAGGTGCAGCATTCAATAAGGAAGTGGAAGATTTTCTTGTGAAGATAAAGTTTCCGTTTACCGTGGGTTATGGAATGACAGAGTGTGGACCTTTGATCAGTTATGCTTCTCCTGAGACATTCATTCCGTCTTCGGCAGGTCGTATTCTGCCAAACATGGAGGTAAAAATCGATTCTGCCGATCCAGAGCATATTGCAGGAGAGATGTCTGTTCGTGGCGACCATGTTATGAAGGGGTATTATAAAAATCCGGAGGCTACCGCAGCCGTCCTTTCTGAAGATGGTTGGTTAAAGACCGGTGATATGGGTACGGTTGATGAAAATGGCAATATATTCATTAAAGGACGTTGCAAAAACATGATTTTGGGTGCTTCCGGTCAGAATATCTATCCGGAAATCATAGAGGCTAAATTGGTGAACATGCCCTTTATTTCAGAGAGTATCGTAACTCTAAAGAACGATAAGTTGGTCGCTTTGGTTTATCCAGATTACAATGCTATGAACGAGAGTCATGTTAGCCGAGAGGAGTTGGATGTAGTGATGGAAGAGAATCGTAAGAATATCAATAAAACATTGGCAGCTTACGAGAATATCACAAAGATCATTATCTTCCCTACAGAGTTTG
>JAKQFQ010000031.1 GCA_029558315.1 Bacillota bacterium | reverse complement strand
AGGTACTTCTACTTCTTCTGTTGCTACTACTGCAGCATCATCAGTTGTTTCAGTTGTTGTTGCTTCTCCACATGCTGTAAGAGCAAATACCATTGCTGTTGCGAATACTACTGCTAATAATTTCTTCTTCATAATTTTTTTCTCCTCTTAAAACCTTTATTTTAGGATGTGTTCCCACGTCCAAAATGCATTCTAGCACACCAAATAAAATATGCACGCATAAAAGGACGAAATGGCATTTCAAGAGGACGAATAGCACTTTTTGCCAAAAAAGGCAGGTTGTTTTTGGTCATTATTTTGTTATAAGTCGTATTATCTCAAATATATAAAATGTTCCTTTGGAGGCATCTATGTGTTCCATTACTATGATTACGAACCAGATCTATCTGATTATGACTTTCTTATATACCGTTTTCCTCACTTTGTTGTTTCTTAAAGTACCCTGTTGCAAGAAAACTGTTATTTGCTTCTTTTTGCCTTTCCTCCTATCTTGAACCTTTTCATCAGAAGAACATCTCAATCACTACAGAAATTGATGTACCCGAAGACCTTTTTGTTGAAGATATCGACCTGCATCGTTCTGGCCAACACCTTTGAAAATGCATATAAGGCCTGTCAGTATGAAAGGATGTCCTGTCAGTCACGCTGCCGGACATGGCATTGGAACACACACCCTTATAACCATTTCTTCTTTTTGAAAAAAATCAAACTGACGATAACAATTACCACACATGCTGCTACCACCGCAGGATAGGCCCACGGATACTCTAATTCCGGCATATACTTAAAATTCATGCCATACCATCCTACAATCAGGGTTAATGGCATAAAAATTGTAGTTATAACCGTAAGTACTGTCATAATTCTGTTCTGTTTGATATCCAGCTGCGAATGATAAAGATCTCTAACCTGCATCGTATGGTCTTTTAAAGATGATACAATATCCTGCAGACGCATTACACGTTCGGTAAATAAACGGAAAAATCTCAAATTCTTCTGGTTAAAGAAGTTATTCTCATTTTCTTCTAACTCCTGACCAAAATCAATCAGCTGTTCATAATGCGTTTGGAGGTCAAGTACCTCGCTTCTGATATCCAGAAGTCGTGCCATCGGTTCATTGGTGTTTCCTTCCAGAATCACATCCTCCATCCGGTCCATTTCCTTTTCATATTTCTCAAGCAATACCAGATCTTTATCAATAATCATTTCCAAAAAATCATAGATGAATCGTTCCAATCCCGGTGCTTTCCATTTTTTGGTACTCTGGATACGCTGCATCATCTGCAGTGCCGTTCCATCATCATTAATGAACACAATCCCCCGCTCATCCATTGCAAAAGCGAATTTATGCGGCTCTCGTGTAAAGTCCTGTCTATCCGGAATGGCAAAGCTTCCGGTCAGAGAATCATAGTTCACTTCTGCCTTTGTTGTTCCAATGGTCTTTAAATCCAATTCAAGATCAATTCCCATATCAAACAATTCGCGTTTTTGGTTAAATTCTTCCTCACTGACAACCGCTACATACTGCTCCGTTTTCTTACGAATTTCACTTTCTTTCGCTGGTATCAGCGTCTCTTTAATCAGATAGTACACTGGATTATCCTCCTAATTTTATTGCTTGACAATTTAATGCCCCGTCTGATTCGTGGTCGGATTCTGTGCCATACACTGATTCTGATAAGGGGTCAGATTCGGATCATATGACGGTGCCTGATAGTACTGTTGCTGATCCATCGGAGGTGTCTGATAGTACTGTTGCTGATCCATCGGCATTGGTGCCGGTCTGGGTGTACCGCAGGCACACATTGCCGCCTGTGATGGATTCATTTGTCCACAGAACGGACAATACCACATCTGATAATTCTGTGGTTGCTGCATTACCGGATATCCATTAATGGTCTTTGGATTCTTGTCCGCCATACACAGCACAATAATCAATCCAAACAAGCCTAAAAAGAAGCCTAAAAAGAACCATCCAAAGCTTGGATACCCTTTCTTTTGAATGATTTTCCAGCTTCCAAATCCCATGCCACCCTTATCATAAGTGGTATAATCAATGCAATAATCGATGCAATAACCGATGCTGCCATTTTCAATCCTCCTTACTCTTCTTTAGAAGTCATTAGTGTAATCTGCAATTCATCGAAAACACCAACGACCCATTCATGAGTTGCTAATATTGATTGATTTTCAACCAATTCAAATGTCATATCATCTGTATTAATATCTTCAATATGTTGTTTCAGTTCTTCTGCATTGGCCATTTCGACATCATCAACATACACCTTGTCCTCCTCTATCCTGATTACTACGCAGCCTGCATCATCAGTCTCTGCAGCCTCTCCTTTGGTACTATCCTGCGTTTCTTCTTCCACTTCCTCTTTTGTTGGTTCGGTTTCTGCTTCCTGCTCCTTAGCCTGATCCCAAAAAGCCGTACCGCTGCCAAATAATCCCAGGTCAAATTTACTGCCAAGAAGAATCATTACTACCAACACAATCAATGCAATTACAACTACAAATGTTAAAAACTTTTTCATTCGTCAACCTCCATTACTTTGTAAAATACCTCTTTGTTTTCATTTTCCAATTCTAATAACGCCTCATCAATGGCGATATATTCCTTTGTGAAAATACAGTATTTGTCACAGTGAAAGACCAGATAAATCGGCTGATTATCTGTCTCCTCCACAATCGTCTGAATTATACTGTTCAGACGAAGTGCTGTATTTTCTGTTACATCTTCGCCCAGTTGAATCCGTTCTTCATCTGTTGATCTGTTATTCGAAATCACCAGAATATGCTTATTACTCTCACTGACATTGGAAATCGTTACGATAACCGCATTGTTCTCATACATTTCATAACTTTGATTTTCGTTCGTTACAACAGTAACCTGATTCTCCAAGTCGCTAAGCTCCTGCTGCATCGTATCTATCTTCTCTGATGCCTCGGTCTGCATATTGGCTTCATTTCTGGCACTGGTCAGCATAACAATAAACAGGATGGAAAACAGTACATCCAGCAGTGGCGTCAGATTAATTTCTCCGCTTAATCTTCTGTGTCTTCTCATGATGCTGCCTACTCATCCTTTCTGTCTGGTTCTGCCTGGTCACCTGCAGCTTCACTATCGATATGATAGTTCTTCTCAAATCGCAGAATTCCATCTTCAATATAATTGATAAAAATAGAGACAAACAAAATGTCACAGAATTTGTAAAAGACCGCAAAGATAATACCAAGAACGGTGGAAGATAAGGCAAACTCGACTCCCTCATAAATATTCTGATCGGCATTCATGGAAATGTACAGCCCCGCTACCGTACCTAGAATTCCAAGCAACGTAAACAGCTGTATACACATAGAAAAAGCCGAATAAATAATTCCCTTTTTCTGATAATCTGTCAGGAACTGATCATACTCATTCCAGTTTTTCTGTGAAAAACTCTCATAGGTAGACATTACTTTGCCTTTGCCGGCCTTCTTTGAATGACGAGACATAAAAATCTGTGTTTTATTCAGTTTATCAATTCTCAATCGAAAAACAAACAGAATGTAGCCGGAGACACACATAAGTACCCCCTCTGCTATAGCAAATACAACAATAATCACATTCAGATTATTGGCCAGAAAATCACATATTGATAACAAGTTTCTGTGTCCTCCCCGTCTTTGGTATGATAGATGTAGTTACGAAGCTCTTATACCTCGTAATCCATACATGTTCTGCTTGCTGTATAAGGCCTTACCCTGCAATCAGCTACTGCAACATGTGCAGGATGATGTGCATATTCCAATAATGCCGCTTCATTCTCAAAGGTTGCATCAAGCATCACATCACAATTAGAGCTTTCCAACGGTTTTGTAATTACATGAATCTCAAGTAATCCCGGAATTTGTCCATTTAATCCCTCCAGGCCTTCTTTTATGCCGGCTTTGACAGCATCCTTAGTGGCAGTATCCTTTAATGTCCATAAAATAATATGCTTCACCATAATTAGTTTCTCCTTACAATTCTAATTTTCTTCTATTCTATTACATTTTCATCAGGAAATGTAGTCTTTTGATGTAATATGATAGAGATAAAAAAACTACAAGATACGATAATCCCTTAGGATTACAGCATGCTGCAGTTCAAAAATAGTCTCTATAAAGTAAATCCTGTCATGATTGGTTCCCCTATATTCCCGATATTCAATACATTTATTATTGTACAGCCATTGAATTAAAACAGCAATTGGTAACTACCTACATATCTTTTATACGAAATTGTTTATAATTATAGTAAAGGAAGAACTTAGCATAAAAAATGAATTAGAATTGGTAGACAGGACAGGTTGTCAACCTATATAATAGGGAAACAACCGTCCGTTTCGGACTTCATATTAGAAAAGGAGAACAACGCATGCATTCACCACTTGAAATTGCTCTCGCCTACATCGAAATCGGCAAACATAAGGTCAATCTGTCGTATTTTAAGATGATTCTCTTAGGCATGTTCGCCGGTATCTTTATTGCTCTCGCCGGCATAGGTGCTTCCGTTGCACCTGTATCAATCAGTAACCCTTCCATTGCCAAATTAGTTGGCTCACTTGTCTTTCCGGCAGGTCTTGCCATGGTGATTATTGCCGGCAGCGAATTATTTACCGGAAACAATCTCATTATCATCGCAGTACTTGAAAAGCAAATTACCGTTCGCAAAATGCTTGCCAACTGGTTCTTTGTTTACATCGGAAACCTGCTTGGTTCTATTCTGGTTGCCGCACTTGTTGTCTATGGTCACACACCAGATCTTTTCGATGGTCTACTTGCCCAAAAAATGGTAGAGCTTGGTGCTTATCGATGCAATATGGATTTTACCAATGCACTGATTCGCGGTATTTTATGTAATATTCTGGTCTGTATTGCAACATGGATGTCATTTGCCACCAAAAGCGTATCCGGCAAGCTGATTACCATTTATGGTCCGGTAATGCTCTTCGTCTTATGTGGTTTTGAGCACAGTGTTGCTGATATGTATTTTACCTTTGCAGCCTACTTTGCCTCCATGGAATATCAAATCACAGCAGAAGGTGTAACTCTTCTAAACATCTTTATGCACTGTCTTCTTCCGGTTACCATCGGCAATGTAATCGGCGGCGCCGGCATTGTCGGCTGTGGTTACTGGCTCGGTTATATCCGGCACACTCCATTCCACGCCTCTACCGACAAGGAAGAGCAGGATGAGATTGATATTGCAGAGGAATATTAGAATTCATTATAAGAAACCGTAACGCTTAAGGATTTGTTGCTTGTATGCCCCGGATTCGGCTTGGCGTCTTTGGATGGATATCCCAGCGCCAGCAGGCATACAGGCACATAATTCGCAGGCAATTTGAATTCTTCCCGAACTGCTTCCGGAATAAAATTCATCACCATTGCCGAACCAACGCCAAGATCGGCAGCTTCGAGCATCATGTGTGTTGTAACGATTGCCGCGTCAACATCACCACTTAATTTTCTGTCATATTCACGCGACCAGCATAAGGTCCTATCGTAACAAACCAGCATGGCAAGTGGTGCATTAAAATGGCTGACAGTACACTTTCTATATTTTTCCAACGCTTCTTTACTCTGAATCAGCAAAATCTTCTGCGGTTGCAGATTGCATGCAGTTGGTGCAACCTGTCCGGCCCGCAAGATGGATTCTACCTTTTCCTGTTCAATCTCCTTGTCAGAAAAGCTCGTCACGGAAAAACGTTCTTGTGCTAATTGTAAAAAGTCCATATTTTTCAACTCCATTATAATTGTGAATAATCAATTGCATTTCATCATCAGGTTATACTATATATTGTATCAAACTTCACTGTACTGACAAGATGTTTCATCATTTTTTTCATGAATTTAATAGCACCTGGCCAATACTGTCCATTCTCTGTCATCCTTACTGTTTCTTGCGATACCAGTATTGATAGAGTGTGGTAAAGCCTAATTGCTTATATAAATTTTTTGCCTTCTCATTGGAAGCAACGACTTGTATATATCCTTGGTGTGCACCATGAAGAAAAGCATGTGAGAGTAATGCTTCGCATAAATTCCGGCCATATCCGCAACGCCTGTGTTCCTTCGAGACAATGATATTATACAGACTAACATATCCGTGTTCTATTACACTTCTTCCACAGGCAACCACCGTACTGCCCTGACAGATTGTTGCTGTGTAGGTTGCAGGCAGTACATTTTGAAAGATTTTACGTGCTGTATCAGCATGGTCTGCAGACACTTCATTGAGGCTAAAGTAATTCCTGGCCCATGCTTCGCTTACTCCCTCAAAAATCATTGTTTCTGTGTCATTACATGTCAGATTAATGCCATCTAGAATCATCAGATCCGTTAGGGAATTCTTCTGATATCCATCTTTCTCAAGGTACGAATCCAGATCAAGCGACAAGGGTGTAATTTTAAACGTTGTCGCCAACGATTGTTCCTTGTATTTCTGCTCGCAGTAGCGAATTTTCTCTTCCACTGAGATGGTCGATTGCGTCAGAATATTAACCGAGTTTGCCCGGTCGGTATACCCTTCTCCAAATCTCAGTAACCATCCATCATAGAGCATTGTATTCAATGCCGGATGTGCATTCATAGACATTTCCTCAATCTGTTTTACCAATTCCATCATCTGATCACCTCTGTTAATTTATCCGGGACCAATCTTTGCAGTTTTTCTGTTGGTTCTGTCTTCGATTGTATCAATGAAAATCAGGAACTGCAATTCATTTTCGCCTTATTATATTTACAATAGAAGCATTCAACGGTAAAATATAACGAGTGAGAAATGAGAAGTAAGTAACTGAGAGGATGAAACATACCCATGGAAAAAAAGAAGAAAATTCGTCTGTTTATATTGATTGCTGTTATTCTGGCTTTTGCAGTTATACTAACAATATGGTCACTTCCTCAGAATCGAATCAAACGATGTATGGATCAGGCACTGGTCTGTCTAAATAATCAACAATACGAGCAGGCACTTGACCTTTATCGAAGCGCCACCACCATAGATCCCTATTATACCGATGGTTATCTTGGACAGATTCAAACCTGTCTTGCAATTGGCGATAATGCAATGCTTGAAGAGTACTACGAAAATGCGCTCAACGCCATCGAAGGGATCAGTGACAGACGTCTGGATAAGGAATTGACCAATCTCCTATGGCTTTACTCTTTTTCCATTGATCTTTATTCCGAGGAACCAACAAAGGCAATTCGTGCATTAAATCGCGGAGTTTTGCTGACACATAACAATGAGTATCTGGTCTCTTTACTTGGCGGCAATGCTATTTCTATGGAAGAACTGCTTGCTGCTAACTCGACATATTATACTTATCTTCAAAACATTCTACAGCAGCAGACTGCATCCATAGATTCCTCTGCTGCCGTCGGCTCCTTTACCATAACAGAGGATGAATTACTCTATTACACGCTGATGGCCAACCTGGACTATATTTCAGATGCAGACCTCCAATTGCTGTTTGACAGTGGCAGAATTGAAAAAGACACTGATGTCATTTATAATCAGTATCTTTGTGTTCTGATTGCATTAAATCTATCTAATATGAACTACATTTCCTCTGTGGGATTAGATTATGACCGTAATCTGATTATTGATTACTCTTCCTTATTCTATCACAGCCAGGATCTTACACTCTGCGAAGAGAGTCGTGAAGCTTACTACACATCATACGAAACTGTTTATCAGGACATAAGCAGCGGACAGCTATCCGTCAGTTACCAATCTGCTTATGCCAATGAAACAAATACTCAGTTGGTAATCAAGCAAGCCTATGGATTTGCACCTATTACGAAAAAGCTTATGATCTATCTGACCTTTGGAATGCAGGGTAATTCGGAATCAGTCAGTAACGCAGAAGATCTGCTCCTAAGTGTTGAGGAAATCCTCATTACAGAGAAGCAGACCTTCATAAATAATATTCAATTAAGAATTGACGCTCTGGATTCCTAAAACTCCAATCCTACGATGCTCTTGATTGCCTCGCCCATATTACCAAAGAAACTTTTACTTGATAATATGATTGAATCCTCCTCATACAGCATCGTGTAGTTATTATTCCAGATTTGAATTCCTGTTCCTACATTAGTATCAAGATATCCTTTGATATCCTCGCATTGTGCTCCGCTATCCGTTAACTGAAGCAAGGCTCCGCCAAACCATCTTTCATACTTTTCATCCCCACATGCATATACCGTAACTGCACGGACCTCTTCCATTTCATCGCTGTAAGTAATTAAATACATCTGGGTATTGCTTCCAGCAACCGTAATTCGATAACCGGTGACACCTGTGTCATCTGTATGCATGTCTGCCTTCTGGAAAGAAACATCCAGTTCCTCCGCCAGATATCTTTGCGAATTATCTTCCAGTACAATCTCATACTCCTGAACAACTTCATCTGGAGTATAACCTGTAATTGCATAATCCGCCTGGTGTTCTGGCTGAAAGAAAATTCTCGTACAGATAATATAGCCAATCAGGATCAATGCAGCAACTGCAAAGAAAAGCACCAGACCGCTGGCACGATTAGGTTTTTCCAACTGACCAATGTACTTCGATCCATGATTAATCTCTTTTTCCTTAGGTGGGTCCACCACATTCATAATCTCCCGGACCAGATTTCTCTGATCAGTAAATAGCGGTGTGTTCCGGTTTCTCGACAGGCATTCTTCACAGAGGACTGCTTCTTTCATTCTCTTTCCATTACAGATAACACATTCCTCATTAGGTTCATGTCGCATGATCTGCGCCAGTCTTTTGACGTACTTGGCTCCAGATGCAGAATGCAGAACATCCAGATCCATAATTGCTTCATACTCTTTGGTTACCAATTTGACATCATCATGATTGATCTGAACATTAAGTTCTCGAATTACAGGAATATCCCTGTCCATCTCAAGTGTGATTTTTTCTTCACTCATGTTATCTCTCCCTTATCATATCGTTCTCCTGAATCATTTCATCCATAGTCTGTGTCTTTAATATGACGTCAGTGCTTGCTGCATCTGACTTTGCATTGTTGAATAAAAATCGCTTGCGGATAAAATCATTTCATTATCATCTTTTAGATACATATAATTCTCTCCACACATCGCCGGACTTTCATAGGACCCTGTCGTTTCAAGCATTGTATCGATTTCCTCGGTTTTCAGCTTGGAATCCGTTAGTTTCACCAGGCATTGTTCCATTAAATACATATACCGTCCGCTTTGAGTGGCATAAACCATCACAGCTCCCACCGTGCTGTCACCACGGCAAAACAGAATCACCCCGGCTCGAATCGGCGTCCCATTCACGACAAGTGTATAGGCATTGCCCCCAAGAGAATTATCTTCATATTCAAATGAGATGTCCATCGTCTCACCAATCATCGGTCTGCACTGGCTTTCCAGAATCTTCTCATATTGTAACAAAAATCTCTCTTCAAAAAACTTATCGCTTGCAAAATCTGCAATAAACACCGGTCTCTGCATTAATTTATGAATGAAAAAGGCAATAAGAAAGCATGCTAATAATCCACCAATATATAGAATCCATCTTTTGTTTTTTCTTTCCTTTGTAGCTAAACCAATTGGTGTTACCCGCTCAGGTGGCTGCGTCTTTGACACAATACAGTTCACAAGTGCTCTTTGGTCAAGAGGCACCTTGATCTCTTCATTTTCCTTCCAGCAGTCCTCGCAAATCACAGTTTTCTCTCGTGCCGGTCCTTTACAGAAAATGCATTGGTGACTTGATTCATTTCTCATGATTTTTGTCAACATCTTCACATAGGTATCACCAAGCTCAGTATGTAAGATATCCTGTTGCATAATTTCATCATATTCTTTTGCGGTCGCCTCAGGACTATCATGATCAATCCTTTGATTCAGCTCAAGGATAAGCGATTTATCCCATTCTTCTTCGTATGATAGTGTCGAAATCCCCATTTGGTGCCCTCCTTCTTGCGACTACAGCTTTGTCCCTTTAGAGCCTTTGGTTCCGGAGAAAGAACTCTGGCTCAATATATTTGTATCAAAGGAAAATGTAATTGCCTCTTCTTCTCTTACCCGTTTTAATGATAACAAAATCATACGGTCCAACAGTTGGGCATAGGGCATTCCCACCGGATCCCACAGATAGAACGAAAGAGAACCCGGAATGGTATTGATCTCATTAAAATATAACCTTCCATTGTCTTCATCAATCATAAAGTCAATTCTTGCTACACCATTGCACCCTAATTTCTGGAAAGAACGAATCGCAAGTTCCTGTACCTCTTTTCTCTTCTCTTTTGTTAATTCTGCAGGAATCTTGCGGGATACACTTGCCATTCCTTTGGAACCACCACCTTTGGAATTGCTCAGGTATTTGTCTTCATAGCTCAAAATATCTTTGGTATGCAGAGGTTCCTCACATTCTGAAGCAATGGCATCATTTTCATCACCAAGCACCGCACAGTTAATCTCGCGAAGGTTTGTAATTGCATGCTCCACAATGATCTTCTTCGCATAGGAGAAAGCATCATCCACCGATTGGGCTAACTCAACACGATCCTTAGCAACACTGATTCCGACGCTTGAGCCCAGATTATAGGGTTTGACAATGACAGGATAACCAAGCAGTGACTCAATGGAATCCATCATTGTATCCATATCGGCATAATCAGAGGTTGTATAACAGTAGCCATCCAGAACCGAAACTCCATTCTCCTTTAACACTACCTTGGATGCATATTTATCCATTCCCAGTGCAGAGGCCGTTACGTCGCAGCCAACAAAGGGCACGCCGATTGTTTTTAAGTATCCCTGCAGGGCGCCATCTTCCACATTGGTTCCATGAACGATTGGAAATGCGATATCAATTGCAACGCCTTTCTTGCCAAACATTTTTAACGGATAAGGCATGAGCACGATTGTGCCATTCTCATTCACCAGAATCACTCTCTGAGATTTACCAAGCAGTGCAGGAATATCCTTATAAGCCTCAATCTTACCAATTTCATCTCCGATGAACATTTCATTCTTCTTATTCAGATAGACCGGAATGATTTCGTATTTGCTCTCATCCATACTCATAATTGCCTGAATTCCTGAGATAATGGATACCTCATGTTCTACACTTTTTCCTCCAAACATTACTGCAATTCTTGTTTTCATTGTCTTCGCCTTTCTCAATCTTAATAATTATCCGGCAGGTCATTTTCCAGTAAAATGAATTTATGACCGTCTTCTTTGATGGTATATGCATAGGCCAGTGCTTCTTCTAGCGTATCATAGGTCAAGCACCGCTCCTTAGAATAACCCTTCTCCATTAAGCCTTCGTAAATAGGCTTGGTATGTTCTTTACCAATCAGCAGCACATAATCACAACACGATGCTGCATAGGTTCCAAATTTGTGATTATATTCCGCTTCCTTCTCACCCAGTTCCACCATTCCCGGGGTTACAAGAATTCTGAGCCCATCAAACATTTTCAAAGTTTCTACCGCTGCTTTTGAGCCAACCGGATTGGAATTATAAGCATCATCAATGATCGTAACATTGCCACGTTCCAACATCTGAAGTCTGTGTGCAACCGGCTGGATCCGGCGAACAGGAACCTTTAATTCCTTAAGCGGAATACCCAGCGTATTGGCCACCGCAATTGCCCCGACAACATTAATCACATTATGTGCTCCAACCAGACGCATCTGAAAGCTCTCAC
Organism: Bacillota bacterium; assembly: GCA_029558315.1. Taxonomy (GTDB): domain Bacteria; phylum Bacillota; class Clostridia; order Lachnospirales; family Lachnospiraceae; genus NK4A136. Next base: position 910 of record JAKQFQ010000031.1, on the reverse strand, counting down.
TCTCACCATTCGGTGCATTAACAACAAATTCTGTTCCCATTTGCGATAACTTTATCCCGGATGCGCTATAGCCTTCCCCATTGGATGTGCTGCGATAGAAAATCTGATTCGGATACGGATCACAATGACCACTAATATACTCATTATCTCCATTCAGAAATAAGAGTCCCTCCGATGGCAAGGCATCCGCAAGCTCGAATTTTGTATTAATAATGTTATCCATATTGAAAAATGTTTCCAGATGCTGCGGACCAATTGAAGTGATAATTCCATGATGTGGATGAACGATATCACAGATTTCCCTGATATCTCCTACATGTCTTGCGCCCATTTCACAGACAAAAATCTCATGTGTTGATTTTAATGATTCTCTGATGGTCTTAACCACACCCATGGGTGTATTATAGCTCTCCGGTGTAATCAGAACGTTGTAATGTCCCTGCAGCAATGTCTGCAGATAATATTTCACACTGGTTTTGCCATAGCTTCCGGTCACACCGATAATCTTAAGACCTTCCACTTCTAAAAGCTTTCTCTTCGCATCATTTATAAAATGCTGATTCACCAGCATTTCCGCCGGTCGATTCAGTAGATTAACCAATAATAACAGCCATCCCTGACAGGCTGTCATAATTAACAGGATCGCCGGCAGAATAAGGTTTGAGTAGAAAAGAACGCCTAGAACTGCACCGATTGCTGTCAATAACAAATCCGTGATAATCTGGCGCTTCACCCGATTGGTCAAAACTAATTTCTTTTTTTGATTGGTCTTTTTTAAATACAGATAGTATCTTCCACAAATGAGTAACAGTACGACTGCAGCAATCCATACAATTAGATTCGAAAAAAACAGGCCTGCCACACCAATCAGCAATAGTGCCCATAAAATCAGCTGCTTTCTATGATTTTT
>JAKQFQ010000010.1 GCA_029558315.1 Bacillota bacterium | reverse complement strand
ATAGGTTGGCACAAAATTCTCAAGGATTCTGGAAGCACAGGTTGTCTTAACACCTTCAGTACACATGTTATCCTTGATTGCAACCGGTACACCGGCTAATGGTCCGGTCAGTTCCCCGACATCAATCTTTTTCTGCACAAGATCAGCCTGCGCAAGTGCTTCTTCCCTATTCAGTGTAATATAACAATGAAGCTGTTCTTCTGTCTGATCGATCTGATCAAGAACTGCCATCACTGCATCACGCACTTTTACTTCTCCACACTGGATCTTACTTCCAAGCTCCGTTGCGGTCAGATCTAATAATCCCATTTTGGCACCTCCTAATCAAATGTCTTTGGTACAACAAATGCACCATCTTTTTCTTCCGGCGCATTGGCAAGAATCTTATCCCGCTCATCACCATTGGTTACCACATCCTCGCGGAAACAATTACACAGCGGATGTACATGACTCATCGGTTCTACTCCGGTCGTATCAAGTTCTCCCAACTGGTCAATATAATCCAGCATTTCCTCCAGATCCTTCTTTGCCTGCTCTTTTCCGGCTTCATCCAGTTCAAGCTTGGCAAGAATGCCAACATATTCGATCGTCTCGTCACTAATTACATTTGCCATATCTGCCTCCATTAATCAATTATAACAGCCTGCTTCTGTGCATCTTTGACTTAAAAAATATCTCTCATACTTTAGTCTCTGACCTTGATATGAACCTCTCGAAGCTGTAGTTCTGTAACCTCAGAAGGTGCTCCACACATCAGATCCTGTGCAGTTCCACTCATCGGGAAAGGAATTACTTCACGGATATTCTCTTCATTACGAAGCAGCATAATCATACGGTCAACTCCCGGTGCCATACCTGCATGTGGCGGTGCACCAAACTGGAATGCATTGTATAAAGCGCCGAATTTGTTCTTTAATACTTCCTCATCATAACCGGCAATCTCAAATGCCTTTACCATAATCTCCATATCGTGATTACGAACCGCACCGGAAGATAACTCAACACCGTTACATACAATGTCATACTGATATGCAAGAATGTCTAACGGGTCCATCTCCTGCAATGCTTTCAGGCCGCCCTGTGGCATAGAGAACGGATTATGGGTAAATCCAATTTTCTTCTCTTCCTCATTGTACTCAAACATCGGGAAGTCATTGATATAGCAAAAACGATATGCATTCTTCTCGATTAAATCCAGCTTCTCGCCAAGCTCTGTACGGATCTGTCCCGCATACAGGCATGCTCTTGCTTCCTTATCTGCAATAAAGAAGATGGTATCGCCTGCCTCTAAGGAAGCTAAAGAGATTAAATCTTTCTTCATTTCATCCGGAATAAATTTATCAATTGGTCCCTTGTAAGACATATCTTCAGCAACTTCAAGGTAGCCAAGTCCACCCATTCCAATAGAAGTAGCGAATTTCAACAATTTCTCATGGAATCCCTTAGACATCTCTGCATGTACTTTGATTGCACGAACGCACTTACCATGGAACGGTTTGAAGGTACACTTCTGGAAGAAATCCGTAACATCAAGAATACGAAGCGGATTACGAAGATCCGGCTTATCTGTACCAAACTCAAGCATTGCCTGCTTATAGGAAATAATCGGATAAGGTGCCTGTGTTACAGCAAATCCCTTAGGTGCAAACTTCTCAAATACGCCCGTCAGAACTTCTTCTCCAACCGCGAATACATCCTCCTGTGTTGCAAAGCTCATCTCAAAATCAAGCTGGTAGAATTCTCCCGGTGAACGGTCAGCTCTTGCATCCTCATCTCTAAAGCAGGGTGCAATCTGGAAATATTTATCAAAACCAGACACCATCAAAAGCTGTTTGTACTGCTGTGGTGCCTGTGGTAATGCGTAGAATTTACCCTTATATCTTCTGGAAGGAACAATATAATCTCTTGCACCTTCCGGTGAAGAAGCACACAGAATCGGCGTCTGTATTTCCAAGAATCCCATCTCCGTCATCTTAGAACGAAGGTAGCTGATTACATTGCTACGGAAAATCATATTGTCACGAACCTTTTCATTTCTCAGATCCAGATAACGGTACTTCAGTCTCAAATCCTCTCTGATTTCCTTTGAGGTCATGATTTCAAAAGGAAGCTGACGATATACACGTCCAAGAACTGTCACCTTCATCGCCTCCACCTCGATTGTTCCCGATGGAATCTTGGGATTATAAGTATCCTCTGCACGCTGTTCTACCTTACCCTCAATCGACACACAGTCTTCCTTAGTCAATCCTTCCAGTAATGTGGTATCACGCATAACAACCTGAACAACACCGTACATATCGCGAAGGTCAATAAAGGATACCCCTCCATGATCACGGATATTTTCAATCCAGCCTGCCAGCTTGACATTCTTGCCAATATCACTTTCACTGATCTGATTTAACGTTACGTCTCTGTAAATTGTACTCATTCTCTTTTCTTCCTTTCTTTTCTACAAACTGTGTATGGCATTTTCTTAATTACACAAAAAATCCCGGAATACATCTATTGTATCCCGGGACGGATGTTTATAATCCGCGGTACCACCCGCATTGAAGTCTGTATCAGACTTCCTCTCATAATGCTTAACGTGCATGACCCGTATTATCCTAACATAAGCCAGTCTGCTTGATCTCGAATAATCTGCTCCAGAGCGTTCCCTTCTTCACTTCCTGCCGGCTGCGCTTTCAGTCGATGACGCTGCCTCCCTGATGCTACCCATGAATAGAGTCTCTTTCCCTGCATTTACATATCTTTCATGATAGTAACACAAGGAAAAACGAATTTCAAGTCATTTCGTAACGCTTCCTCTAATTATCGTTTTGCATCTGTAATTCTACAAGTTCTTCAAATTCTTCTTTATATTTATCCGGTTCATTTCTTTAGTTCATTCCTTTAGTTAACTCCTATAATCAGGTAAGCCTTGGTATCGTCTTCCATCGGGTATAGGTTCAACTCATACAATGCGTCGGTCTGCAACAATTCAGTCTGCGAAACACCTTCAATTTCGTTTCCTGTTGAGGCCCGAAGTTCTATAACGCTGCCAACCGGAAGATTCTCCCATCTACTTTGCTCGACTACCGCTTCATAGGTTATAGCTTCACCTTGCTGCGTAACTGTAACTGATTGGATTACAACCTGCACATTGGATATAATTAATTCCTTCAAAGGACCAGTTCCTGTCAAAACAGCCTCGGACTCATTCATCGCTCCTATGGCTTCCGTATCCTGTTTCTGTGACGCTTCAAACGAATCCGTTTCCGCCACTGACTGTTCTACATAGGCCGGCGCTTCATCAACACTATTCTCTGCTTCATGGGCTCCATCTGCCTCCATTGCATTACGATCATCCATAGCTGATTCTGAGTGCTGTCCAAGCCTTCCCACTCTGGCTCCAACCATTACAGCCGGAATTACAATTGCCAGACAGATGGCTGCAGCAATCCAACCACCATATCTTACATTATTATGCGTTCTTCGTTTCTTTGTTGTACTATCGATATATGAAATATTCTCTTTCTGAGGTGTTGTCTTTGCATGTTCCTGATTTGTCTGTTTTTGTTCCTGACCATTTTGTTCCGGTAACCCTGCTTCGATTCGGTCCCAGAGATCTGGAATATCAGTAAGAATCATGTTTTTATATTCATTTTCGAAATTCTTATTCATACCCATACCTCCTTAACCGTTTAATTCCTTCCTGATACCGCCAGGTGACTGTCCCCATCGGAATTCCAAGCACCTTCGCAATCTCTTTAAAGGTCATTTCTCCCAGAATCTTCATATCAATGATTTTCTTTTCTTCCGGTTTTAATTTATCCAGTGCTTCTTTCAGGGAGATGTCCGATAGCACTTCATTTTCCAGTGAATGCTGTTCTCCCGCTGATGCCACTGCTTTTCCCAATGCACTCCGCTGATCACCTGCAGAATCAGTTGTATCATTGGCATATCCCACGGTTCCGCCGCCATCCGTTCCTGCTTCAGAAAAGTCATCCATAAGTACCTCTTTCTTGCGCTTTCTAAGAAAATCTATTGCCATATTGCGTGCGATTGTTGCAAGATATCCTTTATGACCATTACCGCCCTTGTACTGTGACGCACTATTCCAAAATCGAATAAAAAAATCACTCGTCACATCCTCCGCATTCTCTTTATTCTGAAGGATTCCATAGACAACAGTATAAATATATGGCAGATATTCCTCGTAGATCTCTCGAAGCCCATTTCTGTCGCCAGAACGAATTCTTGCAACACATGCTTCAAATCTTTCTTCTGTCATATTTTTCCTTTCCGTGATTCCACCCTACTATAGATACGTTGGAACTCACAATTTTTTTGGCTATTTTCAAATTTATATAAAGTAAATTATAGAAGAAGTCCCATATTATTTCAATCCCAACCGCCTCCTCCTTTTTCCGCAAATGAAAACCGCCTGACAAGAATGCCAGACGATTTTCATTGGGTTTATGGGAGTAATAGGATAGATGTAAGCTGATTTATTTGGCTGCACGACGTGTTCTTACGTCAAATGCAACTGCGATAATAAAGATAATACCTTTTACTACATACTGGAGTGAAATATCAACGCCCATCAGATTCATTCCGTTGGTCAGTGACATGATAACCAGTACACCGATAATGGTATTCGTTACTTTACCGATACCGCCGCTGACTGCAACACCTCCAATATAGCAGGAAGCGATTGCATCCATTTCAAATCCAAGACCGGCTGTCGGTGTAGCAGACTGAAGTCTGGAAGTATAAAGTATTCCAGCCAGTGCTGCAAGAACACTCATGGAGCAGAAAGCAAACACAGTCACTTTTTTAACATCAACACCGGAAAGTTCTGCTGCCTGATCATTGCCGCCAATACCATAGATGTATCGGCCAAGGCAGGTCTTATTGAGCATAAAATTATAGATAATCAATACCATTGCTACAATGACTGCTGTCCACGGAATTCCCTGATATTTTGCCAGCACCATGATAATCGACATGATAATTGCAGAAACAAATACAATCACGGTGATAAAGATTGGCATGGAAACCACTTTGAAATTATATTTGATTTTATTTCTTCTTGTCTTAATCTGTGAAAGTACCACCAGGATGACTGCTGCAACACCAATGAGCAGGGTCAGCACATGCAGCTCTCCTCCAAAGAACGGAAGATCCGGAATGGTTCCGTTGGATAAAGCATTAAATACTTTATCGGATACAATCACGGTACCAGTCTCCTGTAACGACAGTGCAAGAAAACCTCTAAAGATAAACATTCCTGCGAGCGTTGTTACAAAAGCCGGAACCCCGACTTTGGTAACCAGCGTTCCCTGATATAATCCAATGATCAGACCAAGTGCCAGTACAATTACTATGGTAAGCCATACATTGAGATTAAATTTGGACATCAGCAGTGCAGCAACCGCACCACAGAATCCTGCAACATATCCAACCGAAAGATCAATGTGCTTTAGAATCAGAATCAAGGTCATTCCGATTGCCAGAACAGCTACATATCCTGCCTGATTGATCAAATTGGTAATATTTCTTGCCTGGATAAATCCTCCATTCGTCTTCCATGTGAAGAATAACATGATAATTACCAGTGCAATATACATCATATAATCGCGTACATTCTTCTTGAGCAGGGTACCTATTTCTTTCCCAAGACCCTGTTTTTCTGTATTCTCATTCATTACTATGTCTCCTTTCCATGTCACCTGTTATTTATCTATACAGTTCTGACAGCCATCTCCATGACCTTCTGTTCATTTGCCTCATTTGCGCTTAATTCGCCCATGATCGTACCTTCTGACATAACATAAAGCCGGTCGCTCATTCCCAATACTTCCGGAAGCTCTGATGAAATCATGATGATACTCATTCCAGCCTCTACCAGTCGATTCATCAGGGTATAAATCTCGAATTTGGCACCAACATCAATTCCTCTGGTCGGTTCATCCAGAATCAATACGGTAGGCTTCGCAAACATCCATTTTGCAAGCTGTACTTTCTGCTGATTACCACCACTGAGATTGCCAACCTTCTGTTCTACACTGGGTGCTTTGATGTTGATGGAATCTTTATATTCATTGGCTACATTGATTTCCTCATTCTCATTGATGACCAGTCCCTTGACCAGACTCTCCAGATTGGAAATACTGATGTTATACTTAATGTCCTGAATCAGTACAAGCCCGTTGCCTTTTCGGTCTTCTGAAACATAGGCAACACCGGATTGAATGGCATCCTTAGGCTTACTAAAGGAGACTTCCTTTCCGTTTAGGGCAATACTGCCGCTCGTTATTTTATAACCGTTTGGATTGCCAAAAATACTCATGGCAAGCTCGGTTCTTCCTGCGCCCATTAATCCTTGTAATCCGACGATTTCGCCCTTCTTCACATTCATACATACCTTGTGAAGAATCTCCCGTCCTTTTCCCGGATCAAATACGGACCAGTCCTTTATACTAAAACATATATCATCGCTACATTTTTTGGTTCGCTTAGGATAAATGTTATCAATCTCACGTCCAACCATATTCTTAATGATTTCTGCCTCTGTGACCTGCTTTTCTCTCGCATCTAAAGAGCAGATGGTTGCTCCATCCCGAAGAACTGTGATGGTATCAGCAATCGCAATAATCTCCTTAAGTTTATGGGATATCATGATACAGGTTACGCCCTGTTTCTTCAGTTCTAAAATCAGCTGTAACAGGTTCTGGCTGTCATCCTCATTCAAGGATGCTGTTGGTTCATCCAGTATCAGAAGTTTTACATTCTTGCTCAATGCCTTTGCTATTTCAACAAGCTGCTGGTTACCAACGCCAAGTTCCTTTACCTTTGTTGAAGGATCTATGTGCAGACGCACCTTTTCCAAATATTTTTTTGACTGTACAATCGTCTCATTCCAGTCAATCGTTTTTCCTTTTTTAATCTCGTGTCCAAAGAAAATGTTTTCATAAACGGACAGTTCCGGCACCAGCGCAAGTTCCTGATAGATAATGGCAATTCCCTTTTCTTCGCTGTCCGCAATCGTCTTAAATCGCTGAATCTCATTGTTATATACAATATCTCCTTCATAAGTAGCGAAAGGATATACACCGGACAAAACTTTCATCAGTGTAGATTTACCCGCACCATTCTCGCCAACCAGACAATGAATTTCTCCTCGTTCTACCTGAAAGTTGACATTGTCCAATGCTCTTACTCCAGGAAACTGTTTTACTATATTTTTCATTTCGAGTATGTAATCACCCATGATTATCGTTTCCTTTCTGTTATGATGGGCTTTGCAATTCCTGCAAAGCCCATCCATTTAGTCAGAATCTATTGCCTTATTCTAATCCGGTAAACTCAGAAGCATCATAGTATTCTGAATCAATCAATGCTGCCTGTACGTTGCTCTGATCAACAACTACGATTGCTGTCTGCTTAGCAGGAACATCGATAACACCGTTGTTGTATGTTGTATCAGTTGCAGGTGTCTCTCCGTTTAAGATAGATACTGCCATTGCCACAGAATCTGCTGCAAGTGTTCTTGTATCCTTAAATACTGTCATGGACTGTGTTCCGTCGATAACATACTGTACAGAAGCTTTTTCTGAATCCTGTCCTGTGATTACATAGCTTGTAACATCAGAATCACTTGCGAATACATCTGCGATAGAACGAGCAGTACCATCGTTAGGAGCAAGAATAACTACATCACCCTTCATGTCTGCACCAGCAGATGTCAAGTTAGCTTCTGCTTTAGACTTAGCTACGTTGAAATCCCAGTCTGTAGTAACCTGACCAATAATTGTACCTAACTCATCACGAGTAAGTTCAGCCTTATCCTGTAATGCTACTGCTTCTGAAGAGTTAGCGATTACAAAGGTTCCGTCAGCAATCTTAGGCTGAAGAACACTCCATGCACCCTCAAAGAAGATGAAAGCATTGTTGTCTGTTGCTGCGCCTGCATATAAGTAAAGAGGGATTCCGCTGCCTTGTGCATGATCGATTAAGTACTGTCCCTGTGCTGCACCTACTGCAAAGCTGTCAAATGTTACATAGTAATCAACTGCATCTGTATCTGTGATCAGACGATCATATGCAATAACAGTTACGCCTGCTGCCTTTGCTGCTTCTACAGAAGCTGCTGCTGCTGCGCCATCCTGTGCACAGATAATCAATACATCAATACCCTGTGAAAGTAATGTTTCAACATTGGTCTTCTCTGTTGCTGAAGATCCCTGGCTGAAAAGTACCTGATAAGTGAATCCTGCATCTCCTAAAATAGTCTCAAACTGTGCCTGATCCTGTAACCATCTCGGCTCATCCTTTGTAGGAAGAACGATACCAACCTGTACATTACCATCTGCTGCCGGTGCCACTTCGTCTGCTACTTCTGTTGCAATCTCCGCTGCCTGTGAAGCCGGTGTCTCTGCAGAACCTGTTGTGGGTGCTTCTGTTGTTCCACATCCAACAAGCATGGTTCCAATCATTGTTGCGGAAAGAAGAAGACTTAATAGTTTCTTTCTCATGAAAAATACCTCCCTTATGAAATTGGTAGTGTCAAATACCTACCTTGTTTTATTGTTCTAAACCTTGATTTTATGGGAGTTTGCACCAAAAAGAGCATTGACCTCCCTTTTTTTGATATAATGTCCTCGACCAAAATTCCAAAATACCGAAAGGAGCCAATGCTC
>JAKQFQ010000008.1 GCA_029558315.1 Bacillota bacterium | reverse complement strand
TTTTCGTGCTGTCAAGGGTGGCGTTAAGCTATCACAAACTAAAATATCTACAGTTTTCAAGGTTCATCTGAGCCTTTTTTCTTTGCTCAGTTTTTTCATAAATCATTTGACACTATCTACCCTTGAGTGTCAGAGCTGTTTTTTCTATAATGAAGAACAAATGGTAAAGTACAATTAGTTCAATGTACTTTGGAAAGGAGAACCAATGAGCCATTATTTCTTTATTTCAATTGTCGTCCTTTTATTAGTATTAAGTATAGTATGCCAGATTATGATTGGTGTCTTATACCAAAATATGATTTTGGAGACCGACAATATGACTGCTACAGATAATAAACTCCTAAAACAGTGCAAAATGCGATTCGCAAACTGTTATAAAATGAACAGTGGAGTGTCTAATATACCGGTATTTGTCGATAAATTCATCAATCGAATCCGAATCGGAAGAATCAGCCTGGTTACAATCCAGCATCTGTCAGGGCAGCTTGTCCTGCTCTCAGTGTTTGTCTCGGGACTGGGAATCTACAATGGAATTACAAGAGGCGAACGAATCCTGAGCCTTTTTCCTTTCTACATTATCAGTCTATTAGGACTCTATCTTTACTTTGGAGTATCTTCCTTCGTAGACTTATCCGAAAAAAAACGATTGCTGAAAACCAATCTGATCGATTACATGGAAAACCATATGGTCAACCGCCTGAAAATGCTTCCGGAAAGTGAACAGCGCTTAGAGGAGGCAGAAGCCGCTTATCGTTCACAGGAGCGATTCTCAGAAAAGTCAAACCAACACAACAGGGTGCAGACTAAGGCGGAAAAGAAATGTCACAAAAGCACAATTTCCAAGGAAAATGAGGCAGAATTAGAGCGCCTGTTAGGAGAATTTTATCTTGAATAATAGGGGGTTCTTTGTTACACTATATTGTAATGCAATCAATAAAAACAAAGGAGTGAATAGCAATGAGCGCAAAAGTAACATTTGATTATTCCAAGACAGCTCCCTTTATCCAGGATCATGAAGTTGACCAGATGAAGAAGCTTGTAACGGATGCAAAGGAATTATTAGTCAGCAAAACGGGTGCAGGCAATGATTTCCTTGGCTGGATTGATCTTCCGGTTAATTATGATAAAGAAGAGTTTGCAAGAATCAAAAAGGCGGCAGCCAAGATTCAGAGTGATTCCGAGGTACTGATTGTAATTGGTATCGGTGGTTCTTACCTTGGAGCAAGAGCAGCAATTGAATTCTTAAGACACAGCTTCTACAATTTAATCAGCAAAGAGCAGAGAAAGACTCCGGAGATTTACTTCGTTGGTAATTCTATCAGCTCTACTTATTTAAAGCATCTTCTGGATGTGATTGGTGAGAGAGATTTCTCCCTGAACATGATCTCAAAATCCGGAACTACAACAGAGCCTGCAATTGCTTTCCGTATTCTCAAGGAACTGGCTGAGAAGAAGTACGGCAAGGAAGGCGCTGCCAAGAGAATCTATGCAACAACTGATAAAGCAAAGGGATCTTTAAAGAACCTTGCAACAGAAGAAGGCTATGAGACCTTTGTTGTTCCTGATGATATCGGTGGACGTTTCTCCGTTCTTACTGCTGTTGGACTTCTTCCAATCGCTGTATCCGGCGCAGACATTGATAAGCTGATGGAAGGTGCTGCTTCTGGAAGAAAGCGTGCCCTGGAAGATGCATACGAGAACAATGATTCTATGAAGTATGCTGCAATCCGTAACATTTTATTAAGAAAAGGCAAATGTATCGAAATTCTTGCAAACTACGAGCCTTGTGTTCACTATGTATCTGAATGGTGGAAGCAGCTGTACGGCGAGTCGGAAGGCAAGGATCAGAGAGGTATCTTCCCTGCAAGTGTGGATCTGACCACAGATCTTCATTCTATGGGACAGTTTATCCAGGATGGTTCCAGAAATATGTTTGAGACAGTTATTAACATTGAGGCTTCCCGTGAAGAAATTATGATCGGCGAAGAACCGGTAGATCTTGATGGATTAAACTATCTTGCTGGCAAGAGCGTTGATTTTGTTAACAAGAGCGCAATGAACGGTACAATCCTTGCACATACAGATGGACAGGTTCCCAACCTTATGGTAGCCGTTCCGGAAGTTAATGAATTCTATCTTGGAGAATTATTCTATTTCTTCGAGTTTGCCTGCGGTATCAGCGGATATCTGTTAGGTGTGAATCCATTTAATCAGCCGGGCGTTGAATCCTACAAGAAGAACATGTTTGCCCTTCTTGGTAAGCCGGGATATGAAGCACAGAGAGAGGCTCTTTTGAAGAGACTGTAATGTGACAAAATTGTAATTGTTTATGTGACACGGGACTGTCTCACCTGCGGTTAAGTCGGAGGGATAGTCCCGTGATGCTTTTTCTTCCCTGGAAATACACTCGCGTGAAGCGGCTGGGGAATCGAGGAGATTGTAATGAAAATTGTAATTCTGGAGAGAAGCAGTGTCGGACCGGATGTGGACGTCAGCTGCTTTGAACAATTTGGGGAAGTGACGGCATATCAAAACACTGCAAAGGAAGAAGTAGCAGAACGTGTTGCAGATGCTGAGATTATTATTGCCAATAAAGTGCAATTGAATGAAGAGACGGTGAGCGGTGCTTCTAAGCTTCGCATGATTTGTGAGCTTGCGACAGGTTATGATAATGTGGACTTGGAATATTGTAAAAAGCGTAAAATCGCTGTCACCAATGCAAGGAATTATTCGACACCGGCTGTCGTTCAACATACATTTGCCATGGCGCTCTATATTTTGGAACATTTATCCTATTATGATGGATACGTGAAGAGCGGACAATATGCAGCGCAGGATAGATTCTCTCATTTTGATATGGTATATACAGAGCTTGCGGGCAAGACCTGGGGAATCGTTGGAATGGGCAACATCGGACAGGGTGTTGCGAAGGTGGCAAAAACATTTGGCTGTAGAGTTATCTATTATTCGACAACAGGAAAGAACCAGGTGGAGGGTTATGAATCGGTTGATTTTATGACACTGCTGTCAGAATCTGATGTGCTATCACTGCATTGTCCTTTAAATGATACTACACGCAATCTGATTGACCTTGCGGCAATGAAGCAGATGAAGCCAGGTGCTGTCCTTGTTAATGTGGCAAGAGGACCTGTAGTTAATAACACTGATTTATATCAGGCATTGAAGGATCATATCATCATGGGTGCAGGCTTAGATGTGCTTGAACATGAGCCGATGCTTACAGAAGATGCGCTTGCACAGTTTGAGGATTCCAATCGTCTGCTCATTACCCCTCATATGGCGTGGGCCAGCGTAGAAGCAAGAAAGCGCGTGGTGGAGGATGTCTGTCAGAACATTGCGGCATTTTTAAAAGGCGAGATGAGAAACAGAGTAATTTAGGAGCAGGTAGGGAACTTGGATACATATGGATTACATCCTATTGTGACTGGAAGTAACAGCCACGGTCTTTTCTGGAAAGGAGTATCAGATGAATTTTGATAAACGACGAACGAAATACCATGGTATTATCCGGGCACTTTCCGTGCTGGTTGTATTTGTGCTTCAGATAGTCTTCGTTGGGATTCTTGCACAGGTCATCCAGCAGTATGCAGTGCAGATTTATTTTGCGGTTGAAATACTTTCAGTCATGCTGGTGTTTGCATTGGTAAATGATACGGATTATAATCAGCAGTTTTGGATTGTCATCCTTCTGTTGATGCCCGGATTCGGATTCATTCTGTACTTTTTCTGGGGAAGCAAACGACGTAATTCGGCGCTGAATAAGAATATTCGTCGGATTGAAAGTGAGATGTGCAAGAGACTGACGCAGGATTCTGTGGTTATGGAGGAATTTGCCAAGATCCATCCTAACAAGATTCAGATTGCAAGATATCTGGAGAAGGAGGGATATCCGCTCTACAAGAACACACGCGTGAAGTATTATCCGCTGGGAGATGACATGGAGAAAGAATTTCTGCATGATCTGGAGAAGGCGAAGAAATACATTTTTATGGAATATTTCATCGTTTATAATGGTGACTGGTGGCAGAGAATTGTAAAAATCCTGCAGAAGAAAGTAAAGGAAGGTGTGGAGGTCAGACTGTTAATCGATGACTTTGGCTGCCTGATGATGGATGTTCGCAATCTGAAGAAGGATCCGCGTAACAAAGGAATTCAGATCTGCTCCTTTGGTCCGATTGACAGACGATTCACTGCCATGTCCTTTAACTATCGTAATCATCAGAAGATTACGGTCATTGACGGCTCTGTTGGCTATACAGGTGGAATCAACCTGGCAGATGAATATATCAATAAAATTGTGCGCTTCGGACATTGGAAGGACACCGCAGTTCGACTGCAGGGCGAGGCCGTCTGGAGTCTCACAAATATTTTTCTGGAGATGTGGGAGGAATCCAGTCAGAAAAAGGACAAGAATCCAATGGAATACACCCCCAGGGAGATACCGGCTGAGGATAGCTTTGTTCAACCATTTGCCGGTGGACCGCATCGTAATCCCAATAACCCGGTCGAGGGTGTCTACTCCCGAATGATCAATAAGGCAAGGGACTATGTCTATATCACGACGCCATATCTGGTGCTGGATGGCAAGCTGTTAGATAACCTGATTCAGGCGGCCCAGAGTGGTGTTGATGTCCGAATCATTACACCGCATATCTATGACAAGTGGTATGTTTATATGGTAAATATATCAAATTACGGAAAACTGGTTCAAAACGGAGTCAGGGTATACGAGTATACGCCGGGATTTATCCATGCGAAGAATATGATTTCCGATGATGAATGTGCAGTCTGCGGTACGATCAATCTTGATTACCGAAGTCTTTACATCCATTATGAGAATGGCGTATTACTGAGTGAAAATGAAGCTGTTCTTAAGATGCGGGATGATTTTATGGAAACGCTGGAACAATGTGAGGAGATTCATTATACGGAATGGAAGAAGCGACCCATTCACCAGAAAATAGTTCAGTGGATTCTTCGGTTGTACTCCCCGTTGCTGTAGTTTAATGACATTTAACCTAAAGGAGGAGACAAAGGATGCAATATCGAGAATCGGGAAAAACGCAGCTTAAGGTAAGTGAGATTGGACTCGGAGGAGAATTGCTTTCGAATCTGGATCGGATACACACAACGGAATTAGGCATAGAACGCATCAAAAAGAATCTTTCACTGGATACCGATGATGTAGTTCATTGGTGCAGGACAAAGATTGTTTCTGCAGAGGCAGTGATCACAAGAACCGGAAAGAACTGGTATGTGCAGGTTGAGCATTGTGTAATAACAGTAAATGCCTATAGCTATACCATTATTACAGCCCACAAAGAGAAAAAAAGGGATTACGAATGAATAAGACCGGAAAATCAATAGAAAGATGGAAGATTTACGTTGAATGTTTTATTTTCATCAAGTTAGAAAGTGACAAAAAAGCGTAAACGTATTAAGATAGTACATTGAAGGACTTGGTATTAAGATAGAAGGAAAGGATAGAAAAAACAATGATTTCACAAGAATTCAAAGAAATGTTGAAAGCCCAAAGTGTAATTCGTAAGCTTTCGGTTTATGCCACAGAACGTGGAAAGGAAATAGGTTATGAGAATGTTTTTGATTACAGTCTTGGTAACCCTTCGGTACCGGTGCCTCCGGAATTTACACAGGCAATGATCGAATTACTTCAGACGAAGGAGCCGTCTTATTTACATGGATACAGTCCAAGCCCGGGCAATCCAATCGCACGACAGACCACTGCCGATTCTCTCAATCGCAGATTTGACATGAACTATACCGTAGATCACATTTTTATGACCTCAGGTGCTGCAGGTGCCGTTGCACATGCCGTTCGTGCTGTGACTAAGCCGGGAGATGAAGTGCTGACATTTGCACCCTACTTTCCTGAGTACAATCCCTACATTAATAAGTCCGGCGCTAATCTGAAGGTAGTTCCTGCCAATATAGAGAATTTCCAGATTAACTTTGAAGCATTTGAGGAAATGCTAAATGATAAGGTGATGGCGGTCTTGATCAATACACCGAATAACCCATCCGGTATTGCATACTCTTCTGAGACACTCACCAGACTTGCTGACATTCTTCGTGAGAAAGAGAAGGCATTTGGCCATGAAATCTTCCTGATTTCTGATGAGCCATACCGTGAGATTGTATTTGCAGGCGTGGATGCTCCCTATGTATCTAAGTTCTATGACAATACCCTGTCCTGTTATTCTTATTCCAAATCGTTATCCATTCCCGGAGAACGTATTGGTTATGTAGCAGTGAACCCAAACTGCGTGGATGCGCAATCGATTGTCCCAATGTGCTGCCAGATTTCCCGTGGTACCGGTCATAACTGTCCGGCATCAATTATTCAGCTTGCAGTTGCCAAATGTATTGATCTTACCAGTGATCTCTCTGTCTATGAGACGAACATGAACCTGCTCTATCATGAGCTTACCGCACTGGGATTTGAATGTGTAAAACCTGGCGGAACCTTCTATATTTTCCCGAAGGCTTTGGAAGAGGATGCCAATGCATTTAGCGAAAAGGCAAAGAAATATGATTTAATGCTTGTGCCGAGTGACACCTTTGGTGTAAAGGGATATTTCCGTATGGCATACTGCATCGAGACAGAAAAAGTAGAACGTTCCTTGGAAGCGCTTCGTAAATTCGTTAAGGAACAGTATTAGAGGAAGGTTGGATGAAATGGAACAGGCAGGATTAGTGTTAGAAGGCGGCGGAATGCGAGGGGTATATACCGCCGGCGTTTTGGATTATTTTATGGAGAGGGAACTGACCTTCTCACATTGCTATGGTGTATCAGCAGGTGCATGCCTCTTGGCAAGTTATATGTCCGGTCAGAAAGGCAGAGCGCTTAAAGTATCCCTGGATTATCTGCAGGATAAGAATTATTGCAGTGCTTACAGTCTGGTTCGTACAGGAGACCTTTTTGGTGTGGAAATGTGTTACAACAGAATTCCGAACGAACTCTGCCCTTATGATTACGAGGCATTTAACAAGTATCCGGGCAAAGGCTATGCTGTGGTAACAAACATTGAGACAGGCCGTCCGGAATATATTCAGTTAGTGGATATGCATACCGATATTCAGGTAATCCGTGCGTCAGCATCGTTACCATTGGTTTCCAGAAATGTAGAGATTAATGGTAAATTGTATCTGGATGGCGGAATGGCAGATTCTATTCCCATTCGTCGAGCCAGAAAGGATGGCAATGAGAAAAATGTTGTTATCCTGACCAGACCGATAGGGTATCGTAAGAAACCATCATCTTCGGCGAATTTAAAGCTGATGCAGCTTCGTTATAAGAAGTATCCCAAGGTTGTGGAGGACATGGAGAAAAGATACTTAAGATATAATAAGACACTGAAGCTGGTTGAGAAGGAAGAGGAAGAGGGTAAGGCATTTGTCTTTCGCCCGGAGAAGCTGATTACGATCGACAGAATAGAAAAGGACAAAAACAAGCTGAAGGTTTTGTATCTGCAGGGTTATCATGATGCAGCAATGAACTTTGATACAATGCTGGATTTTTTGCATAAAGCCTGACATAGTATATTAAAGAAAAGCAACGTAAGGGAGTATAAATGGATATTATTGAAATAATCAAGGCGGTTGTGTTTGGAATCGTGGAAGGAATCACAGAATGGCTGCCAATCAGCAGTACAGGACATTTGATTCTGTTAAATGAATGGGTGCAGTTCAATGTCTGCGAGACTCCGGAAAAGCTGGATGCATTTATGGAAGTCTTTGACGTGGTAATCCAGTTGGGAGCAATTCTGGCCGTGGTTCTCATATTTATCAGGGAAATCTGGCCGTTTGGGATTGTTGGCAAGTCTGCAACCGGGAAAGACTGGGTGTTTGGTGGACAAAACGGCAGGTTTGCTATGAAAAAGGATATTTTTATCCTGTGGTTAAAGATCATCGCAGCCTGTATTCCGGGGCTTGCCTATGGAGTTCTTTTGGATGATAAGGTGGAGGCATTGACAGCAGATTATAAAGCAATCATCGTTGTAATTATGCTGATTGTTGTCGGTGTTCTCTTTATTCTCATTGAGAATCTGCACAAGAATAAGAAGGCAAAGGTTACTTCTATTAATCATCTGAGTTATCAGGTTGCAGTGTTTATCGGTATCTTTCAGCTGATTGCTGCAGCACTTCCGGGAACCAGCAGATCCGGTGCGACCATTATTGCCGGCCTGCTTCTTGGATTATCCAGAGGCGTTGCTGCAGAATTCACCTTCTATCTGGCGATTCCAACCATGTTCGGTGCCAGTTTGCTTAAGGTAGTCAAATTCCTGGGTGAAGGAATGAGCTTTACCGGTACAGAGATGGGGATTCTTGTGGTCAGTTCGATTGTTGCATTTGTTGTTTCCATTGTTGTTATTCGGTTTTTCATGGGCTACATCCGCAAACATGATTTCAAAGTATTTGGCTGGTATCGAATTGTTCTTGGCACAATATTGCTGGTGTACTTCTTGATACGCTAAGAAAAAAGGCTGTGATATAGCCAATATCGCCTTCTTATTATCAATAGGACGATATGAAATTGAATTGTCTGGATTTCTTAATATCAACGAGGAAAATAGAAGATGTTTGACTTTTTCCCGATTTAGCTATACAATTTAAAAGAATGGGTTAATTGTATCTTTTTGTTGTGTAAAGAGTGAAAGCACGTATGTAACGTAAGCACGTATATTACGTGTAGAGGGAGAGAGCAATGGCAGAAGAAAATATGAATAAGGTAATCGTGAAAGCGCGTGCAATGGCTTTTCTTACCACGGCACCGGAGGAGGAACCGGTACCGGTAGTCAGAACCCCGAAAAAGCGCTATTCCAACAGAGGCCGTCAGGCAGCAATGAAGGCAGCAGAAGAAGCTGCGGCAGTTAAAAAGAAGGAAACCAGAGAACTGTTGAAGAATCAGATGGTTGAAAGAAAAGATACCATCATAACGATAGGAGAACAGAAGGCAGAAGAGCAGCAGGTAGTTGTGAATCCGCAACCGATTGTTCGAAGAGGCGTTGTAGAGAAAAGTGTTGTTAAGAAGATGCCCGCTTGTAAGAAGACAGAACCACTGAAGAAGCCTGATGATACTACATTGATTATTGCAGCTAAGAAGAAAAATGCTGATAAGTTAATAAAGGCACCGAAAGCTAAAACAGTTGCAAAGGAAGAAAAAGTAGCAAAAGTAGCCGTGAAGGAAGCAAAAGTAGCTGTAAAAGAAGCAAAAGTTAACAAAAAAGCAATTACAGTCAGGAAAGAGGAGAAAACTGTATCGGCAGAACTTATGAAGAATACATTCATTGAGTTTAACGGGACTTCTTATGATGAAGAGCATATCGTGAAGACAGCAGAAAGTATCTGGACAACGAAGCTTAAGAAGACAGCAGAAGATTTGAAAGCTTTAGAGTTATATATTAAGCCGGAAGAAAATGCTGTCTATTACGTTTTTAATAAGAAAGAATCAGGAAGTTTTACATTATAATTACATTTTTTGAGCTCTGTTGGATAGAACCATCAGAGCTCTTTTATAGGAACGACATTATTTTGACATCACGTTATTATTCTATAATGTGGTGTCTGTTCTATATTATACAGGGTCTAATGTTTTATCAAAAAATAACGGATAATTTAGCAAAATAGTGTTGACAATAAATTAGGTCAGTGGTATTTTATGAGTAGATGTTAGCACTCCATTCAATCGAGTGCTAACAAAGACAAAAACCAGAATTTCTGTTAAGGAGGATGCGAGATGCAGTTAGATGATAGAAAAATGAAGATACTGCGTGCCGTAATCCGCAATTATCTTGAGACAGGAGAACCGGTTGGAAGTCGTACCATCTCCAAATACACAGACTTAAATCTTAGTTCGGCAACGATACGTAACGAGATGGCAGATTTGGAGGAACTGGGATTCATCGTTCAGCCACATACTTCTGCAGGTCGAATACCAACAGATAAGGCTTATCGCCTTTATGTTGATGACATGATGGAGGAAAAGGAACGTGAGATTGCGGAACTGAAAGGAATGCTGCTTGAGACAGAGGGCAAGATGGACCACATGCTGAAAAATGTAGCAAAAGTTCTCGCAACGAATACCAATTATGCAACTATGGTATCCGCACCTCAGACAAAACGCAATAAACTGAAGTTCATTCAGCTGTCCAGAATAGATGAGAATCAGATCTTGGTGGTCGTTGTAGTAGAAGGTAATGTGATTAAGAATAACATGATTCACATTATGAATCCGTTGGATGAAGAGACCATGCTGAAGCTTAACATTTTACTGAACACTCATCTGAATGGCCTGTCTTTAGAGGAGATCAGCCTTGGAAGAATCGCAGCAATGAAGCAGCAGGCAGGTATTCATAGTGATATTGTCAGTGAAGTAATTGATGCGGTTGCCAATGCTATTCAGGAGGATGAGGATCTTGAGATTTATACCAGTGGTGCCAATAACATACTGAAGTATCCCGAACTTGCGGATCAACAGATGGTCGGTGAGCTGATTAATACATTTGAAGAAAAACAAGTGCTTGCGAAGTTGGCATCCGATAGTATTGATAAAGCAGACGGTACCGGAATTCAGGTATATATCGGAGAGGAATCACCGATTAAGTCAATGAAGGATTGCAGTGTAGTTACCGCAACCTATGAAATCGGAGAAGGAATGAAGGGAAGCATTGCAATTATCGGACCCAAGCGTATGGATTACGACAAGGTGGTCGGTACCTTAAAGACCATGATGATGGAGCTTGATAACATTTACCATAAGAAAGATTCCTAACAAAATCTGAAGTTGGAATAGATAGCAGAAAGGAAATAGAAATGGCAGATCAAAAAAAGAAACAGCAAAAGCAGGAGACTCCAAATAATGAACAAGTAGCGGAGGAGACCGCAGATATGACACAGAACGAAACAGAACAGACGCTGGAGGAAGCAGCGGATACATCCACGGAAGAGTCAGCAGATGCAGATGTTGCTAAAGCGCAGGAAGAAGAGTCAGAAGACAAGACTTCTTCAGAGGAAAATGCGAAGGAAAGTAAGTTCTTTGGCAAGAAGAAAGATAAAGAAAAAGAGAAGCTGAAGGAACAGGCAGACGAGTTAAATGATCGTCTGATGCGACAGATGGCAGAGTTTGAGAACTATCGGAAACGTACCGAAAAAGAGAAACAGGCAATGTTTGAAACCGGAGCCAAAAGTGTGATTGAGAAATTACTTCCGACGGTTGATAATTTTGAACGTGGCCTTGCTGCAATCCCGGAAGAAGAAGCGGGCAGCAAATTTGTCGAAGGTATGCAGATGATCTATAAGCAGTTGATGGCAGAGCTTGAGAAATTAGAGGTTAAGCCAATCGAAGCAATAGGGAAAGAATTTGATCCAAATCTTCACAATGCGGTAATGCATATTGATGATGAAAATTTTGGTGAGAATATAGTAGCACAAGAGTTACAAAAAGGTTATACCTACCGTGACAGCGTTGTTCGTCACAGCATGGTACAGGTAGCAAATTAAGAGAATCTAATCCAAAACAGGAGGAAAATAAGATGAGCAAGATTATTGGTATTGATTTAGGAACATCAAACTCATGTGTAGCCGTTATGGAAGGTGGTAAGCCAACGGTTATCGCTAATACAGAGGGTGCAAGAACAACACCGTCCGTAGTTGCATTTACAAAGACAGGTGACAGACTTGTCGGAGAGCCTGCAAAGCGTCAGGCAGTAACGAACTCTGAGAAAACAGTTTCTTCCATTAAGAGAGACATGGGTACAGACAGAGGTCGTACCATTGATGACAAGAAATATTCTCCACAGCAGATTTCAGCGATGATTCTTCAGAAACTGAAAGCAGATGCTGAGAACTATCTTGGTGAAAAGGTAACAGAAGCTGTTATCACAGTTCCTGCATACTTCAATGATGCACAGAGACAGGCAACCAAGGATGCAGGTAAGATTGCAGGACTTGATGTAAAGCGTATCATCAACGAGCCTACAGCAGCAGCACTTGCTTATGGTCTGGATAATGAAAAAGAACAGAAGATTATGGTTTATGACCTTGGTGGCGGTACCTTCGATGTATCTATTATCGAGATTGGTGAAGGTGTTATTGAAGTTCTTGCAACCAGCGGTGACAATAGTCTTGGTGGTGATGACTTTGACCAGAAGATTACAGATTGGATGTTAGCAGAGTTTAAGAAGGCAGAAGGTGTTGATCTTTCTAATGATAAGATGGCTCTTCAGAGACTTCGTGAAGCTGCAGAGAAAGCAAAGAAAGAGCTTTCTGCATCTACAACAACCAACATCAACCTTCCGTTTATTACAGCAACAGCTGAAGGACCGAAGCATTTTGATATGAACCTTACCAGAGCTAAATTTGAAGAACTCGTTCATGATCTGATTGAGAGAACTGCAATCCCTGTACAGAACGCATTAAAGGATGCAGGTTTAAATGCATCTGAACTGAGCAAGGTACTGTTAGTTGGTGGTTCTACTCGAGTTCCGGCAGTTCAGGATAAAGTTAAATTATTAACAGGACATGAGCCCAGCAAGACATTGAATCCGGATGAGTGTGTAGCAATCGGTGCTTCTATTCAGGGTGGTA
Source organism: Bacillota bacterium (assembly GCA_029558315.1). GTDB lineage: Bacteria > Bacillota > Clostridia > Lachnospirales > Lachnospiraceae > NK4A136. The sequence goes on along the minus strand of JAKQFQ010000008.1, from coordinate 13,318 downwards.
AGCTTGCCGGCGATGCAGGTGCTGGTGAAATCTTACTTCTGGATGTTACTCCGCTGTCTCTTTCTATCGAGACTATGGGTGGTGTTGCAACCAAGTTAATTGAGAGAAATACAACCATTCCTACGAAGCACTCACAGGTATTCTCCACAGCAGCTGATAACCAGACCGCTGTAGATATCAACGTTGTACAGGGTGAGAGACAGTTTGCTAAGGATAATAAATCCCTCGGACAGTTCCGTCTTGATGGTATCCCTCCTGCAAGAAGAGGAGTACCTCAGATCGAAGTTACCTTTGATATTGATGCCAATGGTATTGTAAATGTATCCGCTAAGGATCTTGGAACAGGTAAGGAACAGCATATCACAATTACTGCCGGTTCTAATATGTCTGATAGCGATATCGATAAAGCAGTCAAAGAAGCTGCAGAGTACGAAGCTCAGGATAAGAAGAGAAAAGAAGCAATTGATGCAAGAAACGATGCAGATTCCATGGTATTCCAGGTAGAGAAAGCTTTAAATGAAGTTGGCGATAAGATTGATGCTTCCGAAAAAGCAGGTCTTGAGACAGAGCTGAATGCATTAAAAGAACTTCTTGAGAAAACCAAAGATCAGGAGCTTTCAGATGATCAGGTAGCAGAGATTAAGGCAGCACAGGAGAAGATGATGACCAGTGCACAGGGCTTATTTAGCAAGATGTATGAAGGAATGCAGCAGCCGGGCGGCGAAGCAGGAGCAGGCCCTGATATGAGTGGCATGGGTGGTCAGTCCACAGGTGATAGCAGTGCCAATGATGATATCATTGATGGCGACTTCAAAGAGATTTAATTATTTGCAAGCGATATAAAGTTAAGATATATTTAGGTCAGGGGGCGCGAATGTGTCCCCATGACTTGTGTAAGTGATAGAAAAGACAGATACTAATGTGAAATCAATATTGCAGTTAAGAAGGAATGACATATGGCAGAGAAAAGAGATTATTACGAGGTTCTTGGAGTTGAAAAGAACGCGGATGATGCAACAATTAAAAAAGCATATAGAAATCTGGCCAAGAAGTATCATCCTGATATGAATCCGGGTGATGCAGAGGCAGAGAAGAAATTCAAAGAAGCTTCCGAGGCATATGCCGTTCTGAGTGATTCAGAAAAGAGACAAAAATATAATCAGTTCGGCCATGCAGCATTTGACGGTGGTGCAGGCGGAGGATATGGAGGATATGACTTTACCGGAACTGATTTTTCAGACATATTTGGAGACATATTTGGAGATATTTTCGGCGGAGGCCGTAGCACCAGAGGGAGAAGCAATGGTCCGATGAAGGGCAACAATGTTCGTACCAGTGTTAAAATGACATTTGAAGAGGCTGTATTTGGATGCAATAAGGAAGTAGAGTTAAATGTCAAAGATTCATGCCCTGCATGTAAGGGAAGCGGAGCAAAACCGGGAACAGGCACAGAGACCTGCCGCAAATGTGGTGGTAAGGGTCAGGTTGTATTTCCACAACAATCATTTTTTGGTGTAGTTCATAATGTTCAGACTTGTCCGGATTGTGGTGGCAGCGGTAAGGTTATTAAAGAGAAATGTCTGGACTGTCGCGGAACAGGATATATCAGTATAAAAAAGAAATTTTCGGTAGAATTTCCGGCCGGTGTAGATAATGGACAATGTAAGCGTATGCCAGGGCTTGGTGAACCGGGAAAGAATGGTGGACCTAAAGGAGATGTTCTTGTAGAGGCAGTTGTTGCAAGACATCCGATTTTCCAGAGACAGGATATGGATATTTTCTCAACAGTTCCGATGTCATTTGCTGTTGCATGTCTTGGCGGTGAGATTGTAATTGATACCGTCGACGGACCTGTTCTATATGAAGTGAAGCCTGGAACCGGAACCGATACCAGAGTTCGTCTTCGTGGCAAGGGTGTTCCGTCGTTGCGAGATGCCAAGACCAGAGGTGACCATTACGTTACCTTGGTCGTACAGATTCCTAATAGAGTATCGCATGAAGCCAAAGAACTGTTGAAACAGTTTGATGCAATAACCGGTGACAGCTTAAATGCGGCAACGAAATTCCGTGAGGAGCATGGAGCAGGTGCGGATACAGATCCAAAAAAATCAAAGCGTAAAAAATTCTTTTAAATTAACTAAGAAAGTTTCCAGACTGTTTCGGAAACTTTCTTTTTTTAATTAGAATTGCTATAATAGAAACAAAAATGGTAATTCACGCAGTATGTGAAATACACTGTCATTTGATGATAAGAAAGAGGAAATGAGCATGCCACTGGTTTACCTCCTGATTTTGAACTATCAGGGACTTGAAGATACATTGCACTGCATAGAGAGCATTCGTAATATTAAATATGATAATTATCGAATTCTCGTATTGGATAATGCCTCAAAGGATGGTTCTGTGGAAGCAATTAAGGAACGTTATCCTAATCTTGAAGTCCTGGAGATGGAAAACAATCTTGGCTATGCTGCGGCGAATAACATTGGAATTGAGAATGCCATACAGGCACATGCAGACTATATTGGATTGCTGAATAATGATTTATTAGTGGATGAGAATTTCCTTACTGTGTTGATACAATCAATGGAGAAAGACAAAACCATTGGAGTGACAGGCCCGGTGATCTGCGATTTTTTGTCGGATACCATCCAGTCAGCGGGAACAATGATTAACATGAATACTTCTGTTACGAGCTGTATTCATGAAAGAGAAGACTATCAGACGATATCGAAGGATGCCATTTCCTGTGATTATGTCTGTGGTGCCTGCTTGCTGTTACGCGCAGATTTAATAGAAAAGGTAGGATATCTTCCGGAGTGCTATTTCCTGTTCTTTGAGGAAGCGGAATGGTGCAGGCGCGTATCGATTCAGAACTATCGAATCATTTGCCTGCCGGAGGCCAGAGTATGGCATAAGGAATCTGCATCCGTCGGCAGCTGCTCTCCGCAGAAGATGTACTATCTGGATCGCAACCGCGTTTTGTTTGAAAAGAGAAATGCGTCAAGGTGGCAGTATTTTCGATTTAATCTATACAACACACTAAAGGTCGTCTATCGAAGCCTTCTTAAGCCCAATACGACGGCTGGAATGGCGGCTGTATGGGATGGCAAGCGCGAACGTGTGAGTCCGCTCTATCCGGGTACCTATATTGGGAAACGCTAAACAGAATCAGGATATTTGCAGCTGCTTATCAAAGGATGAATGAACGACAGGAGTGTCATAAATGTCAACATGGAGCACCAGAGGACTTCGAGGTTCGACACTCGAGGAAATGATCAATCGAACCAATGAAAAATACAGAGAAAAGGGACTGGCATTAATCCAAAAAGTGCCGACGCCTATTACCCCCATCAATATAGATAAAAGTACGCGACACATTACGCTTGCCTATTTTGATCAAAAGAGTACTGTGGATTATATCGGAGCAGTGCAGGGAATTCCGGTCTGTTTCGATGCCAAAGAGTGCGCGACTAAGACATTTGCCATACAGAATATCCATAAGCATCAGGTTCAGTTCATGGAGGATTTTGAGAAACAGGAAGGCGTCGCTTTTTTTCTGCTATACTATACTGCCAATGATGTTCTGTACTATCTGAGATTACAAGAATTGCTGGTATTCTGGAAGCGTGCGGCAGAAGGCGGAAGAAAGAGCTTTCGCTTCGACGAACTAAATCCGGAGTATGTGATTCATAGGAACAAAGGAGTCCTGGTGCCGTATTTGGACTTGATACAAAAAGATCTCAATGATAGATAAATATAACTGATGAGTGCAATGGAATAAGGAGACAGCGCATGGACGAGATAAGTAAATTACAGGAACTGATTGATGGCTCAGATAACATCGTATTTTTTGGTGGTGCAGGCGTCTCTACAGAGAGTGGGATTAAGGACTTTCGAAGTGTGGATGGACTTTATCACCAGCAGTATGAGTACCCGCCGGAGACAATCCTTTCACATACATTTTATGTAAGAGAAAAAGAAGAATTTTACAAATTTTATCGTGATAAATTACTGGAGAAGACTGTTGGTACGGATTGTGTTGAGCGTGCGAAGCCCAATGCTGCGCATATTACACTTGCGAAATTAGAAGCAGCCGGTAAATTAAAAGCTGTCATAACGCAGAACATTGATGGACTGCATCAGGAAGCGGGAAGTAAGAAAGTGTTGGAATTGCATGGAAGTGTACATCGTAATTACTGCGAGCACTGCAGGAAGGAATTTGACGCCAAATATATGTTTCATAGTTTAGGCATTCCTGTCTGTGATGTATGTGGCAGTTCCATCAAACCGGATGTTGTTCTCTATGAGGAAGGTCTGGACAACAGTATCATCACTGAGGCGGTTCGTTGCATCAGTGATGCAGATCTTTTGATTATTGGCGGGACTTCCCTGGTTGTGTATCCCGCAGCTGGATTGATCGATTACTATAATGGCAATAAATTAGTGTTGATTAATCGTGACAGTACACCTAAGGATAATCAGGCAGATTATGTATTCCATGCGAATATCGGGGAGATTCTTGGTGCGATTAAGGTGTAAATCATTTACCCATATGTCTAAATGTGATAACAGGAGAGCAGAAAAATGGAATATAACGTTGGCGATATTGTAAAATTAAAGAAAAAGCATCCCTGCGGCAGCTATGAATGGAATATCCTACGCGTGGGTGCTGATTTCCGCCTTGAATGCATCGGCTGTGGACATCAGATCATGGTTGCCAGAAAGCTGGTAGAGAAGAATACAAAGGAAATTGTAAAAAAAGATTGATATTCTGGCATTAATATGATATCATACAAATCTGTGAAATTATTTTCATGAGCAGTGACGATAGTCATTGTATCCTTGCTTCCTCATGAAAGAGGAGGCCACAAGACCAAAAGGAGGTAGAGTAGCATGAACAAATATGAGTTAGCTGTTGTTGTCAGCGCTAAGATCGAAGATGAAGAAAGAACTGCTACAGTAGACAAATGTAAAGGATACATCGAGAGATTCGGTGGTACAATTACAAATGTTGAAGACTGTGGTAAGAAGAAGCTTGCTTACGAAATTCAAAAAATGAAAGAAGCTTATTATTACTTTATTCAGTTCGACGCGGACAATACAACTCCATACGAAGTGGAGAACCACATTCGAATTATGGAAAATGTTATCCGTTATTTATGCGTTAGACAGGACGAAGCATAAAGAAAGAGGGATTGGATGAACAAAGTTATTTTAATGGGACGATTAACAAGAGACCCAGAAGTTAGATATTCACAAAGTGATACATCAATGGCAATCGCCAGATATTCACTGGCAGTAGATAGAAGATTCAACCGTAACAATCAAGACGAGCAGACGGCTGATTTTATCAACTGTGTAGCGTTTGGTAAAGCTGGAGAATTTGCAGAGAAGTACTTCCATAAGGGAACGAAAATCGCAGTTACCGGAAGAATCCAGACGGGAAGTTATACTAATAAAGATGGTGTTAAAGTATACACAACAGATATAGTTGTGGAAGAACAGGAATTTGCAGAGAGCAAGAATGCCCAGGGCGGACAGGATAGCGGTAGCTATAACAAACCTGCGCCAAGCGGTGCGGATGATGGATTTATGAACATCCCGGGTGGCATTGACGAGGAGATTCCGTTCAACTAAGACGCCGACAATATGAATAGGAGGCAAACGAATTATGGCATATAATAGAGATTCCGAAAAAGGCGACGGCATGAAGAGACGTGGCGGTGCCGAATTACGTAGAAGAAAAAAAGTATGTGTATTCTGTGGCAAAGAAGGCGAACTCAGCTATAAAGATACTGTAAAGTTAAAAAGATACGTATCTGAGAGAGGAAAAATCCTTCCTAGAAGAGTTACAGGATGTTGCGCTAAGCATCAGAGAGCATTGACAGTTGCTGTTAAGAGAGCACGTCATATCGCATTGATGCCATACGTAATGGATTAAGTTATTATTATAGCATTTAAGACCGGTAGTCCAAAAGGATTGCCGGTTTTTTGTAATTGAAAAAACACTTGTAAGATACGAAAGCGTGTCGGCATAGAGTGTAGTGGGAAATCCTGGACGCAAAAAAGAGAATATTGACAGAAATATAGATAGAATAATAGCATATCTAGGGAAAGCTGGAAGAAAACTTTCAAGATATAGTTCTAGAATCAATCCCCTATAAGTGATATAATCAATTTGTATGCTGGAAACACAGATACGGCAATTGAAGAAAGATTTAACATTATTGGGGCGATATCGTGGGGGGATAACGATACACATGGAGAAGGAATGAAGAATAGACTAAAACTCAGAGGCAAATTAAAAACATATCTTCAGACACCCTTGTTACTGGGATTGATTTTGGGACTGGTGGATGTGTGGATCTATCTTGTCAATATTCAGGCAGGCGTGATCTTATCAGTATTTCTGCTTGTCTACCTGATCATTATTGTTGTAATGATGTCATTTACTAAGCCGGGACTGATGAATGAACTGGTGAGTTTTGCGACGGAGTATGGACAGATTCAGAAACAGTTGTTAAAGGAACTGGAACTTCCACATGCACTCCTGGATGAAACGGGTAAGATTATCTGGATGAACAAAGCGTTTGAACAGCTTGTAGAAAAAGATAAAACCTATCGTAAATCCATTTCCACAATTTTCCCGGAACTTGGAAAAGATAAATTACCGATCAGTGAAGAGAATACAGAATATGACTTGTCATTTGATGGCAAGGATTATCTTGTTCGGTTAAAACGCGTCGGATTAAAGGACATGGCTCTCCTGTCAGAGACAGTGAAGGCGGATGATAATTATGATGGTTATCTGATAGCAGTTTATTTATTTGACAGAACCGCTTTGAATCTGGCATTGCAGGAAGTAGATAACCAGAGCCTTGTGGTTGGACTGATTTACATAGACAACTATGAAGAAGCGATGGAGAGCGTTGAGGATGTTGGACGAAGTCTGCTTAGCGCATTTATAGACAGACAGGTGAATCAGTATGTGGCAGGAATTGACGGTATTGTCCGTAAGACAGAAAAGGATAAATATCTGCTGATTATCAGAAAGAGCGCTTTACAACAGATAAAAGAAGATAAATTTAAATTGTTAGAGGACGTTAAGGGAATTAATATCGGCAATGAGACTGCCGTGACACTGAGTATTGGAATTGGTCTGGAAGGATTATCGTTTGCTCAGAATATGGAATTTGCCCGTAACGCAATCGATCTTGCACTTGGCCGTGGTGGTGATCAGGCCGTTGTAAAGAGTCCGAAAGCCATTACCTACTTTGGAGGTAAGAGCCAGCAGAAGGAAACAACAACACGCGTCAAGGCGCGCGTTAAAGCACACGCTTTGGAGGAAATTATTACATCCAAAGATCGAATTTTTGTTATGGGGCATCGGGATGCTGATGTTGACAGCTTTGGTGCAGCAGTAGGAATCAAATGTGCCTGTAATAATCTGGATCGTAAATGTCATATTGTACTTGATACGGTGTCTGTATCCCTGAAACCATTAGTAGAGCTATATCAGACGCATCCGGAATATGAAGATGACACGATTCTATCAGGACAGGAAGCACTTGAAATCGCAGATGGTAATACGGTGCTGGTAGTTGTAGATGTAAATAAACCAAGTATCACAGAGTGCCCGGAATTGATTAGACACTGCAAGTCTATTGTGGTTCTGGATCATCACAGACAAGGAACTGAAGCAATCGAGAATGCAACGCTTTCCTATGTGGAGCCTTATGCTTCCTCAGCATGTGAGATGGTTGCGGAGATTCTTCAGTACATCAATAACGGAATTAAGATTAAAGGAATTGTGGCCGACTGCCTATATTCCGGAATTGTTATAGATACCAATAACTTCTCTGCCAAGACCGGCGTGCGTACGTTTGAGGCAGCTGCTTATCTAAGGAGAAATGGTGCCGATGTAACCAGAGTAAGGAAAATGTTTCGAGAGGATGCTTCTGATTACAAAGCAAAAGCAGATACAGTCAGACGTGCAGAGATTTATCGCAAGAATTATGCGCTTTCCTATTGCCCAAGTGAAGACATTAAGAGTCCCACTGTTATTGCAGCACAGGCGGCCAATGAACTGCTTAATATTAATGGAATAAAAGCCAGTTTTGTACTAACTGAATATCAGAATAGAATTTACTTTAGTGCAAGATCAATTGATGAAGTGAATGTTCAGCTTATCATGGAACAGATTGGTGGCGGCGGACATATGAATATTGCCGGTGCTCAGCTGGAAGATACCAATATGGAAGCTGCAATGATTGTTTTGAAAAATACATTAGACAGAATGATACAGGAAGGTGATATCGAATGAAAGTAATTTTAAATGAAGATGTGAAGTCTCTTGGTAAGAAGGGCGAGGTTGTAGAAGTTAGTGATGGTTATGCAAGAAATTTTATCTTTTCCAAGAAATTGGGAGTAGAGGCTACCTCAGCCAATCTTAACAATCTGAAGTTGAAGAAAGCCAATGATGAGAAGATTGCAAAAGAACAATTAGCAGAGGCACAGGCATTTGCTAAGGATCTTGAGAGCAAATCAGTTACGCTGTCGATTAAGATGGGTGAGGGTGGCAAGAACTTTGGATCCATTTCCACCAAGGAAATTGTTGCAGCAGCCAGTAAACAACTGAATCTGGAACTGGATAAGAAGAAAGTTGTATTAAAGGATCCGATTAAGTCAGCCGGTATTTTTACAGTGGCAATCAAGTTGCATCCGCAGGTAACAGGCAGTCTGAAGGTAAATGTTGTAGAAGAGTAATTCAGTAGATAAAGGAATGTGAGCAACTATGGCTGAGATGGATGAAGCTGTCATAAAAAGAATAATGCCGCACAGTACTGAGGCTGAGCAATCGGTTATCGGTGGTATGATTATTGATCCGCAGATTATTAACCTGATCAGCGAGATTATTCCAGAAGGCTCGTGCTTTTACAATCGTTCCTATGGAGCAGTCTATGATGCGATGCTGGAGCTGCATAAGCAGGGCAGAGCGGTTGATATTGTAACACTTCAGGATAGACTTAGAGAAAAGGAAGTACCACAGGATGTTGCAAGTCTGGAATTTATAAGGGATTTGATTGCATCAGTTCCTACGTCTGCCAATACCAAGCATTATGCAAGTATTGTTGCAGAGAAATCAACACTGCGGGATTTAATTAAAGTTACAGAAGATATTACCCGGGAATGTTATCAGGCTAAGGAAAATCTGACCGACATCCTTGAAGATACAGAGAAGAAAGTCTTTCAGATTGTGCAGAAGCGTAATGTGGGAGAGATTACACCAATTGACCAGGTAGTTATGGAGTCCTTGGAAATTATTGAAAAAGCCGCGCAGACGACGGGGGATGTTACAGGACTTGCGACAGGATTTATCGATTTGGATCATAAAACGGCAGGACTGCAACCGGGTAATCTGGTGCTGATTGCAGCAAGACCTGCCATGGGAAAGACTTCGTTTGTGCTGAGTCTGGCTAAGAATGTTATATTGAATCTGAGAAAACCGATCGTAATGTTTAGTCTGGAAATGTCCAAGACGGAACTTGTAAACCGTCTGCTTTCTATGGATTCTAAGGTTGATTCCCAGAAATTCAAGACTGGTCAGCTGACAGAAGGCGACTGGGAGAGTCTTATTGAAAGCGGTGGTAATATCGGTAATTCACAGTTGATTCTCGATGATACGGCGACTACAATAGGAGAGATTCGATCCAAATGTCGTAAACTTAAGCTGGAGAAAGATATACAGCTTGTTATCATTGACTACTTGCAGTTGATGAATGGTAACGGTCGTACCGATTCCAGACAGCAGGAGATTTCAGAAATCTCCAGAGCTCTTAAGCTGATGGCCAAGGAGTTAAAGGTGCCTGTCATTGCACTTTCACAGTTATCTCGTCAGGTAGAAGGAAGACCGGATCACAGACCGATGCTTTCTGACCTGCGAGAATCCGGAGCAATCGAGCAGGATGCCGACGTAGTATTGTTTATTTACCGTGATGAGGTTTACAATCCGGATACAGATCGAAAGAACATTGCAGAGATTATTATTTCCAAGCAGCGAAGCGGACCAATTGGTACAGTAGAGCTTGCATGGTTACCGGAATACACACAGTTTGGCAATCTGGCAAGATAAATTTATTAGTTAGATTCAAAAGAGAATAGAGTATTGATCCGATGTCGGTTCGTTATGCGAATCGTCTAGTGGAATTACAAAAGAGAACCTAAGGCAGGTTCTCTTTTTATGTAAGAGAAAAGAGCACGTATGTGGTGAGAGTCAGGGAGAATTACAAAGTAATTCTCATAATGAATCGCCGCAGGACGATTCGGTTTTACGTAAGAGAAAAAAGCACGTATGTAGTGGTAGTTAGGGAGAATTACAAAGTAATTCTCGTAATGAATCGCCGCAGGGCGATTCGGTTTTACGTAAGAGAAAAAAGCACGTATGTAGTGGTAGTTAGGGAGAATTACAAAGTAATTCTCGTAATGAATCGCCGCAGGGCGATTCGGTTTTACGTAAGAGAAAAGAGCACGTATGTGGTGAGAGTCAGGAAGAATTACAAAGTAATTCTCATAATGAATCGCCGCAGGGCGATTCGGTTTTACGTAAGAGAAAAAAGCACGTATGTGGTGAGAGTTTATGAGGACAGGCTGTGTATAGAATAAATAAGGAGGACAACAAAATGATGCTAATTTCAGACTGTACAGAGGAGAAAGAGATGGAGAAAAATATTTTGATGAGGAGAGAGGAGGATCTTCAGATGCAGCTGCAAGCAGTTAGAATGCTCATAGAACGTGACAGAGCTATGGAGAGGGGGAAGAGACACCGGAGAAGAAGCAAAGCTTCTGTGAGGTGATTACGCAGGATAAAGGGCAGCTCGAGGAATCGAGTAAGACGGAGAAACTCAGAGTGATATTAAAAAGCATTTTCCAGGAAGTGTTAGAGGAGTATCAGGAAGAGCTGTGTGAAGATTTGAAAACGTCCATCAAGAAGGAAATGGACTATCAATTTAGAATGCAGGAGGATCATCTTATGGAACTAGTGAAGGAGGAACCGGTAAAGGAGGAAGAACCGGAACGAAGGGATTTACTTCGAAGAAAGTACACATTGTTCAGTTAAATAGAAAATGAATGTCTAAGTCAAAGATACATGGACAGTTATTTATTTAGAGAACAGAATACTTTCATAACGCATATTTAGCACGATTAGTATAAACAAAGTGCGTTTTGTTGTAATTGTGGGGGAAGATTTGTTTTGATATAATAATTTCAAGAAATGTTTTTTAAGGTAAATGTAGATAGTTCGGGCGACAATATTATCACAATCAGCAGGGAGGTTCAAATGCAGAAACAAGTGAGAAGAACAGGTGGAGCCAAGAGTTCAGGAAGAAGCGCGATGGGTAGCAAACCTGCAGGCGGCAGAGCATTTAGCAGCAGACCATCAAGCAGTAAGCCTATGAGCAGTAAGCCTATGAGCAGTAAACCTATGAATAGTAAACCGTCGGGTGGCAATGTATTTAACTCCAAACCATCAGTAAGTAAACCGACAAGTGGCAAAGCGTTTCGTGATAAGCCGACAGACAACAACCTGTTTAGAAATAAGTCCGCAGGTGGCAGTCAGTTTACCGGTAAACAGTCAAACGTTAACCCCTATAGTAATAGCAACACGGTAGAACACAGACAACCGGATTACAGACCAGACTACAGACAACCAGGGTATGGAGATTCTTACAGACAGCAAAGAAGATCCAATCAGGGTTATGGAAGAAGAACCGGTGGAAATGTCTTAACAACTATCATTGGTATAATAATTGTAATTATTATTATCTGCTTTGTGGCAAGCCGTTTTTTCTAGAGCGTTTCAACGGCAAGAGCTATTGGAGAAGTTCCACTGGCACTTGGTAGCTGCAATGGAAGTATTATCTTAACAGCTGCTGTTCTGGCAATTCTGATATAGAAAAATGTTACCAGCAAACCAAAAAAACACGCCGCAGCGTGTTTTTGGTGACAATAAGTAGCTTTATGCTTACTCTTCTGAGATAGCTCCAACAGGACATACGCCTGCACAAGCTCCACAGCTGATGCAGGTAGCTGCATCAATTACAAATTGTCCATCTCCTTCAGAGATAGCTCCAACAGGACATCCGCCTGCACAGGAACCACATGATATACATGAATCAGAAATAACAAATGCCATGATAGTTTCCTCCTTTATATTCTACTGTACTAGCAATATTCTAATACATTTCTTTTATTGTGGCAAGTCAAAATATTGGAGAATTATTCTTGAAAACTTACTTATTGGACAGTTCTTCTCTTCGCTTTTTGATACCATCCAGAATAATACCTTTCTTCTCAATGACCTTACCCTTATCCATGGCAGGGACATCCTTAAGTCGATATTCAATACCGAGTTTCGCATACTTAGGAAGGCCAAGAGTGTGATAAGGCAGAACATCCAGCGCTTTTAAGTTACTAAGACCACCGATAAAATATCCAAGATCAAACAGATACTTATCATCATCCGTAATCCCGGGAACTACGACGTGTCTAATCCAGACATCAACATGTTTTTCATCCAAATACTTGGCAAATGCCAGAATCCCGTCATTTGGCTGTGCAGTTAACCATTTATGTTTCTCATTATCAATATGTTTAATATCTAACATTACAAGGTCAGTCATGGTCATTAACTGATCAAGCTTTGCAATATAATCTGCATTGTCTGGTTTGAATGTGATGCCGGAAGTATCAATACAGGTGTTGATATTATGTTTTTTTGCTTCTGCAAATAACTCTATTAGAAAATCCACCTGTAACAGGGGCTCTCCTCCGGTTACAGTCAGGCCGCCATCATGATAGAATCCTTCATTACGAAGATAGGCATCGATAATCTCAGAGACTTCCATTGTTTTACCGGCATTGATTTCCCAGGTATCCGGGTTATGACAATAGGCACATCGCATTGGACATCCCTGTACAAATACGACAAATCTTACGCCTGGACCATCAACGGTTCCAAAGCTTTCCAGTGAGTGAATTCTTCCGCTCATACATTTTCTCCATTCTGTATATAGCCTATGGCTATGGTTGTTGTAACAATAAGTAACGCATTAACTTTAGTCAGTATACTATTTTTCCCGAAAATACACAATATATGTACATCAGAAAGTGCATTTGGCTAGTGTAAAGTTTTTGTAGGAAAATTAAATAGACAAAAGAAGAAAACTCCCATCTTGTGTTATGATTTTAGCGACAAGAAAAAATCTGAGACAAGAGAAGGAGCTTTCTATGATTAAGAGTATACAACAGTTTCAAA
>JAKQFQ010000460.1 GCA_029558315.1 Bacillota bacterium | reverse complement strand
CAGGGATTTTATGCCCATTTTTAAGGTAAATGAGATTCGTTCAAGTTGCATGGATCAAATTTAAAGGTTCATGGCGCAGTTTTTAGTTCAAATACTGCTCCGTGAATAATTCAGGATAAATATGTTTAAATATACAGTTCTTATTTTACCATAAATCAACTAATTTAGATATATTTTGCTATGTTAAATTACTTTAAGTTCCTCATTTCTCTTAGTATCTGTTTATCCGCTTCACTAACCCGATGTGATTCTATCATTTTCTGAATTGCTTTCCGACAGGTTGGTTTTGGCAATTTACCATTTTGCAGGATTTGCATTGTTTTCTCCGGAAATTTATCATAGGCCGTTGCCAGACTCCACGCAACTCCCATCATCACATAATAGTCCAAAAGTCGAATGTTCTCATAAATCTCAAGAACCTGATCAATATATTCCTCTGTTAAATAAAAATCCATCAACATAATTACTGCAAATCTCACCTCAAACTCACGATTTGAGTTAAGATATTTCTTTAGAAATTCCCATACACGTGCTCGATTGCCGGTAGTGAACTTCATCGTGATACATACACTATCATTAATTGACCAGTTATCAATTTTGGGAACAAATTCTGCCAGACGGCGCAGTCTTTCATCCAGATCTATCCTGGCATATCCAATAATAAACCCTTGAAGCATGGTTTCCTCAAAGGAATCATCAGTAAGTTCCATCAGACACTGTGGGTACTGTTCCTTTGCCAGTTTTTTAGCAATATTTCGAAGAACAGGAATTCTGACTCCATACATTTTACGGCATCCTGGAATAAGACTGCTGCTGAATCTGGCATAATCAGACGATGCATTTTCAACCAGTAGTTTATATAACATTTCACTCATTGCATTTTATCCTTTCGTGTACTAGTATGTATTTATGAAAAAACCAAATTATGAGATGGACATGTGCGCAGGTGCACTTCTCCCCAAATTACTACTATTTGCCATACCACTAATGCTGTCGGGGATCCTACAGCTTCTTTTTAATGCAGCAGATATGGTTGTTATCGGTCAATATTCCACAACCAATGCCTTAGCTGCTATCGGTGCAACTTCTTCTCTGATTAACTTCTATGTTAACATTATTATGGGGATTTCGGTAGGCAGTAATGTTATTGTGGCCAGATATTACGGCGGACAGAAGAAGGAGGAAGTGCATGATGCTGTTCATACCTCTATTCTGATCTGCCTGATTCTTGGTTTTGTGGTTGGTATTCTTGCAATATTGACAGCACGGTCAATTCTTGCTTTTATGGACACCCCAGAAGATGTTATGGATCTTGCGCTACTCTATATACGCATTTATTTTGCCGGACTTCCCGGTATTATGCTCTATAACTTCGGTAGCGCTATCTTACGAGCGATAGGGGACACCAAGCGACCGCTGTTCTTTTTAGTGATCTCCGGTATCATCAATGTAGTATTAAATCTGTTTTTTGTCATTAAGCTTCATATGAGTGTTGATGGAGTAGCTCTGGCTACTATCATTTCACAAACCTTTGCCGCACTTATGGTTTTACGCTGTCTCATGAAATGTGATGGTTCCTATCAATTACGTCTTGGCGATCTTAGGATTAATCGCAGAATTCTGTTTAAAATATTACAGATTGGACTTCCTGCCGGAATACAGGGTATGATTTTTTCCGTATCTAATCTGTTAATTCAGTCTTCTGTTAACTTCTTTGGGCCGATTGCCATGGCCGGTAATACAACCTGTTCGAACATAGAGAACTTTGTTTATACCTCAATGAATTCTGTCTATCAGACTGCCCTGAGCTTCACCAGTCAGAATATAGGTGGTGGAAAATACAGTAGAATTAATAAGATTATGGTTTCCTGTCTGATGATCGTTACAATGATAGGCTTAATCATGGGTAATCTCATTAATGTTTTTGGTACCGAGCTTCTTGGTCTATATACTTTGAAAACAGATGTCATTGCCTTTGGTCTGAAACGTATGCAGATCATTTGCACGACTTACTTTCTTTGTGGACTTATGGATGTTCTTGTCGGTGTCATACGAGGGCTTGGATATGGCATACTTCCAATGATCGTATCCTTAATTGGTGCCTGCGGGCTTCGAATTCTCTGGATATTTACCATTTTTCAAGATTATCACAAACTTGAGGTTCTCTATTGTTCCTACCCTGTTACCTGGTTGATTACAGCACTTGCTCACTTAATCTGCTTTCTTATTATAAGGCGTAAATACCCCAGGAAGGATCTTTCTTATTAGTTTCTTCCTATTGTCGTATATTTTATGAACCCTCTTATAACGCAAAAGTATCGCCATTTTGACGACACTTTCACAATTCATACATCTGATTTCGCATTTTCTTTATGAAGACAATTCTCTGCATTTTAAATTTATGAAATGATTTGTGGTAAAATATCACTCACATGACCATGGATTACATAATCAGCACATTTATCAGTATAATGCTCTTCCTTCGTTATCAAAACCAAACGATTGCCATGATAGGTGCCTGTACAGAATTTTACCATATTGTCATACATATTACTTCCGAGAACCAAAATCAAATCTGCACCCTCACATGCATTTACGGCTTCCGTCATTTTATCATTGGAAATGTTCTCACCGAAAAGACAAATGCCAGGTCTGACGGAAGTTCCACAGACATCACATAAGGGAACCGACTTCGCATTCATTACATATTCCAGAGAAAATTCCTTACCACAATGTGGGCAGAAATTATGATTGATATTACCATGTAATTCAACAACATCCTGTATTCCAACCATATTATGTAATCCCATATAGTTCTGTGTAATAACTTTTCTTAGTTTTCCTTCGTCCTGAAGTCTTTTAATCTCGCTGTACAAAGGTGCCGGTGTCAACTTCGGGCTCAGAATCTCTTCCTTATAGAATTTGAAAAATTTATCACGCCTTGCACTATAGAATCCCACAGACATCATTTCATCAGGTGATTGATGATATTTATCCTCGATTCTATAGCATTCGTTCGGCGACCAAAGGTTAATTCCTCCGCTCTCAATGACAGTTCCAACACCGAACAATACAACGATGCTTGAGGATGATTCAATTAACTCCTTCACCTTCGCTATTATTGCTCTTTGTCCTGCCATATCCAATTCTCCCTTCACTAATTTATTAATGTCCTGGCATTTCTGCCTTCACTGCTTCCATTGGTGATAAAATGATAATAATATTGTTTTAAATCATTACCATAAGCATTTCTAAGATCCGCATAATTATCTCGATAGATTGTAACACTAAAGTTCTCACATCCCTGTCTGCCCTCGGCCATTCCATATTGCACAAAATGTTGTATGGCTGCAATCGGATTATTACCGTACAGTATTCTAACATCTGAATAATGATTGATATAGTAATTGAAATCATAAACAGATGAATAGTCAACTCCCGCATAAACATTGGATGGATTAACTGCTACACTGCCCGGTGTTGGTGCTGGAGCCGTTACTGCAATCGTATACAGTCTTGTATTCGCTCCATTGGTTGTGTACCATAATACATTCCCATTGAATAAAATCGGCTGACAGTCTGAAAGACATCCATCCATTGATTGAACTTCTCCAATACGCTTACCTGTTCCATCGATATAGGCATAATAAACCTTTTCCATGTCACTGTAACCGTAACGGGCTTCCCACATCACGATAAATTGATTTTGAGAAATTTTGATCATATATGGAGTGCAGACACTCATCATTTCTCCATTGGCATAGCCCGTCAGATATGCCACGGATGTTGCATTCGATGCAAATGTATTTTTCGGAACCGCTGCTATAAAGATATTACGATTGGGCGACGAACCATCCTGTGGACTCGTTGCTCCCGCAACCAGATAGTACTGACTTGATACTTCATAGCCTCCAACACAACAATTCGTTGCTGTGCTTCCGGCAGTACCACTGAATGGAAATGCGTTCGCATAAGCACATGCTGATCTGAATACCTGTGTTCCTGCTGCGTTATTATACTTTGTCACAACAAATCCTCTGGGGGCATTTAGACTTTGATCCAGTGTTGTAATCACCCCACCTGTTGTATCAATAAACTGTGCAGCTGAGTTTTCAAATGAACCATACGAAGCACTGCTTATATTGCTCTGTACGTCTGCAATCTGATTGTTTGCAATATTATAGGAGAATGTCATACTAGCCTGATGATAAGCACCATTAGCATCTGCATAAGTTCTGTGCCCCATTCTCACATATAAATAATTACCATACTCACAAATATCCACACCACTTCCGTAGAAAGGGATTGTCGTGTTACAGGCCTTAATACTGGCGCTGCCGATTTTAACCCAATCCTTTGAATACTTTACGATTCTTATACACTCCAGCGTATCATTTTGTGCTGGATTTTCCTGTCCAAATATCAAATAGCGATAATTCGCATCCGCATAAAAACCGCCAAACGTAGTAAGTTCAAATGGTTTCACTGCCTGATTGATTAATTGCATGGATGAGTTATATTTCTCTACAAGAATACCATCCCCCATATTTTCAATACGGCTAAATGTTCCATCCATGTTATTACACAAATATGAGTTCGAAACCTTACTATTAGATGTATATTCATGTTCATGTATATTGTTTGATACGACTCCGGATCCGCTATATACGCCTGCATCCGACTGAATTGGAATTACAGTAAAAAACACAATTAGTAACGTGAACATTGCCATCACTCTTGTTCTCAGTTTCATATGTGACATTCCTCCCTTATTTGCGTCTTATATTCCCATTATTATACCATAGACGAGCTGTATTTTCTATTGATTGATTGGCAAGAGCTCCTGATTATTACTGTAAATAAAAAAAGAATAGCTATTGCTATTCTAAAACTGAGACACGGGGGATTCGAACCCCCGACAACCTGATTAAAAGTCAGGTGCTCTACCAACTGAGCTAGTATCCCATAATATGTTCTTGGATAACCCAAAATTTAATGCCCAGAACCGGAATCGAACCAGTGACACGAGGATTTTCAGTCCTCTGCTCTACCAACTGAGCTATCTGGGCATTTAGTAGCGGGGACAGGATTTGAACCTATGACCTTCGGGTTATGAGCCCGACGAGCTTCCAGACTGCTCCACCCCGCGATATTCGATATTTATCGTTCGTACAATCTTTTCGCTCTTACTCTGAAAAAATCAGACTGGGCGGAGGTGGATTCGAACCACCGAAAGCATAGCTAACAGATTTACAGTCTGCTCCCTTTGGCCACTCGGGAATCCGCCCATAATATATATGATTATTTGATAACTGGGGCCTATAGGGCTCGAACCTATGACCCTCTGCTTGTAAGGCAGATGCTCTCCCAGCTGAGCTAAGACCCCAAAACGACCCAGGACGGACTTGAACCGACGACCTCCGCCGTGACAGGGCGGCGCTCTAACCAACTGAGCCACTAGGCCAAACAACATATAAAACATGTACCTTCAAAACCGAACACAGCTTCTATTTAATCGACATTTTCTATCCAACCACTCTTACCCTTATCAGGATAAGCCCTCGACCGATTAGTAACCATCCGCTGAATGCATTACTGCACTTACACTCTGGCCCTATCTACCT
>JAKQFQ010000458.1 GCA_029558315.1 Bacillota bacterium | reverse complement strand
AGAAAACCGGGATGGCTTAATACCTTATCAGAAAAGAGGATTAGATATTCCGGAACCTCCTATAGGATTAGAGTATCGTAATCTATAATGCACCCATAAGGTGAGACACAAAATCCAAAAAGTAAGTTATACTAGAGCTATGAGAAAGAGAAATCATTACGCCCCCGAATTCAAAGCAAAAGTTGTACTGGAGATTCTATCCGAAGCGGCAACCCTGAATGAGATTGCTGCTAAGTATGAAATCAGTCCGGTTGTGCTGAGCCGATGGAAACAGGAATTCCTCGAGAAATCATCAGAAGTATTTAAGAAAGGGACTTCTGATGCAGAGAAACAACTTGAGGAAAAGAATGATCACATCGCACAGCTTGAGCGTAAAGTCGGTCAGCTCACCTATGAGGTGGACTGGCTTAAAAAAAAATCTGAGCAAATTCTCGGACCCGACTGGAAGAAAAAGCCTCGTTGAGTTTGATAATCCTAATATAAATATAAAGCGTCAGACAGATCTGCTATCAATCAATCGAACTAGCGTATACCGTGAGGTCCCTGCAGAAAAAACAGTATCTGATGAGGCTCTATTCATAATGCGTAGGATTGATGAAATCCATACTGCACACCCAACCTGGGGGTACCGGACTATCACGGATATTATTCGCAGAGATGATAAAATCCTTATCAACCGTAAGAGAACCAGACGGTTAATGCAACAGATGGGTGTCGAAACAATTTATCCAAAGCCCAATCTAAGTAAGAGGTTCCATGCGCAATACATCCGTCCATACCTGCTGAGAAACCTTGCGATAACCCGTTCTAATCAGGTCTGGGGTATTGATATTACATATATCCGTATGAGAAAAGGATTCATGTATCTGTTCATAATTATCGATTGGTATAGTCGCTGCATAGTAGACCATGAGCTGTCTACAACACTGGAGAAAACCTTTGTCATGAACTGTCTTAAAAGGGCACTAAGCTGCCATAAGCCTGAAATTATCAATAGTGATCAGGGAGGTCACTTTACAAATCCAGATTACCTGAAGTTTCTGGATGAAGCCGAAGTAAGAGTATCAATGGACGGTAGAGGACAAGCCCTTGATAACATACGCACTGAAAGATTCTTTAGAACTCTTAAGTATGATCTTATTTATATAAACGAATTTGAAACACCCAGAGATCTCAGAAAGGCTCTTAATCAGTATATCCAGGAATACAATACCTACAGACCGCATACGTCCCTTGATGGACTTTGTCCATATCAAGTATATACCGGCAATGCTATTGCTGTTGCCTAAATTCAAACGCGAAAGGAGATTAACTTACGAAATCATACTTCGTGTCTTGACATTAGGGAGCATTATATTTCCCAACGCAGGGTATCGGAATTAACAGGATACAGTCGGAAGGCTGTCCGGAAGTATTGGGATATGACACCAGACCAATATGATGAGCAGATCTTGGGAAAAGCAAAGAAGTCGAGTCTGGAACAGCATAAGGAACAAA
>JAKQFQ010000452.1 GCA_029558315.1 Bacillota bacterium | reverse complement strand
CCCCTTCAAAAATCGTGGAGAAGGGAATGACGTCCTGAATCGTTATCTTATATATCCCATCCGAGGTTCTGTCAATACTGCTCTCTGCACCTTGTACATACACGGTGTATCCTGAAGGTTCTGCACCAACAACAATTCCTATTGTAGAAATAAGAAGTAATAGCCCAAATAGTCCGTTTCGCAGATATATTTTCATTCTCTTTCTTAGGTATGTGAGGTTAAAAATATGTAACATGACCGAACGGCGTGCGGATGGTCAATTCAAAACCAGAAAATAGTTTCGTATTCCTTGATGGTGAGATGATTGTTCTACGCCACTCAAGAGGGCAGGCATTCCTGCCGGAACACATGAAATTGCGATAACCCATGATGGATATTTGACCTGCTCCCGCCTGATAACGGTACATCAGGGAGAGATTACATTAGTTCCAACTGTCCGATTACGAAAGGTCAGATAAGGGATAAAAAAATTATGCAGTGGCATTCACTGCTGTTTCTTCAATTTCAGAACTCTCTTCGATGACCACTGTCTCTTCAGATGATGTGTCAAAGAGTTTGAGGGCCTTTTCATTCATTTCTTCAACGAGGGTTTCAAGAGCGGCTACATCCGCTGGATCAGCCGTGCCATTCTCCTCAAATGATGCAAACATTGCCTCTGCTGCTGCCTGTATCTCCGCCTTCATTGCTTTAATATCATCATATGATGCGTCAGGATATTTCTGCTCATATTGTGCAATAACAGTGTCAAAATCGGCAAAGTCAGCAAGAGCATCCTCTTTTTCAATCACATCTCCAAGGACCGGATAGGCATATGATTCCTGTACCGCAGCAAGTAACCGGCCATACAGAGAACGGACACTGGCATCAACAGTTGCAGGACCGTCAACGTTATACTCATCCCATACCTTGTCAGTTGTATCAAAAACTCCATCCACAGACGCCTCAAAGGCAATAACATCATCCATTACGGGTTTTCCTTCCGTTTCAAATGAAGCAAACATGGTATCAGCTGCAGCAGTCAAGTTTGCATAAGAGGTCTTGACCTCGTCAAATCCTGTAACAATAACCTGCTCATCTTCCATTGCTCCAGATGCTGCTCCTTCAAACGCAGTCATTGCTTCCTCTGACAGAGCTAGCTCTTTGAAAAATGCCTCTTTCTCAGCGATATCACCGGTCAGAAGATATCCAAATGCTTCTTCTGTAGCCATCAGAAGAGTCTGGTGTACTTTTCCAAACATTGGAGCCAGATTCGGTGTGTTTGTTTCTACAATGGCAATCTCTTCACTGATATTTACCCCGGCGGTTTCATCCTCAACAAGAGTACCCTCCTCGGCCATAACTCCAAGAGGAAGCATTACTAATCCAATGAGTAATGCACAAATAAATAACATTTTCATATACCTACACTCCTAATTTGATTAGGTTGATTTCCAAAGATTAAATATATTCGATATACATGGCATGAGAAAATTCGGATTCTATGGTCGATGGACCAGAAGAAATACCCTTTTCATCATGTGGTTCCAACACTCTTTTCATGGCTAAACAAGCTGCTGCACCTGGAACATGTTACCTCTGCAAGGAACCGATAACCAAACGAACCGCCGTTACGCATATGAAGAAAAACCATGCTCCGGACACGGGTGAGGAGAGATTAGCCATTATGGTTGATACCCCGTATTCCTCTCCATACTGGATGGTTCTTCTTGTCAAACCTAATGCAACGCTTGAAGATCTTGATAGATCGTTACGGGACATCTGGGTTGAATGTTGTGGTCATTTAAGTGCGTTTACTATTACGGGAGTCGAGTACCAGAGATGTTCTGAATCAGGTATGGACGATTTTTTTGGTGATGCCAAATCGATGAAGGTAAAGATACAGAAAGTCCTGGTACCGGGCATGACATTTCTCTATGAATACGATTTTGGGACAACTACCGAACTCAGGCTGAAGGTTGCTGAATCCATTGCATGGCATAAGGAAAAGGAGAAGATCATTATGGCTGGTATGAATGATAAACTGGAATTTCCCTGCACTGAATGTGGAAAACCAGCCAGTTATCATTATATTGAAAATGATGATTTTACCGTGCTTTGTGATGACTGTAGTTCTGATGAAGACCTGGACGAGTGCTACCTGCTTCCAATATGTAACTCCCCCCGTACTGGTCTCTGCGGATATGAGGGTGGGAAGTATGATAACGGTTTATAAATTCGTTTCTGCTGACGAACGAACAGGATTGAGAGGGATGTTTCCCGCCATCTCCATATTTTATGTTGATATGTCTGCATGAGGCACCTCGTTTTTGCAGCATATTCACCAGTACTGAATTTTAGCAGGAAATGCTGACTGAATGTTAAAATAAACCCCATGTAGCAGTTGTAGCACGTGTAGCAGTTCTATTGGTACAGAGGGTAATCTTTTTTTTATACCCTCTCACTCCCCCACATCCAGGTAGTAAAAATTAATCGGATCTCTGATCCCATTGAATTATATTGCGGGTTTTCGGATCAAATACAATTCCAATCTCCCATATCTTCAGACCCTTGGCTTTATATTTTTCAGAATACCCTTTCCTTTTTATCTGCTCCAATGGACTTTTCTCTCCGTGAGATTCATCTCTTTTCACTTTAAATTCAAAGATCCATGCCGCCTGAGCCGTAATTACCGTCAAATCTATGCGTCCCTTATTTGTAGTATCTTCTGCGATCACGTGATATCCAAGACTTGCGAAAATGGTGTACATGATACTTGCATAGTATCCCTCAAAAGACGATAAATGGTTTTTTCGGTACCATTCATACGAAATTGAAGCAAAAAATGAATGAAAAAACTCTTTTAATCCCTCTCCATCTTTCTTCTCCAAAACCTCAAATAACAAGTTTCGCATCCCGGATACAGAAAATCCTGATAAGGACTGACAAAATAACAGGTTTAATGATGTTCGCACTTCAATATTCGGGTATCCTAACGTGCATTGAAATCCACGTACCGGGTCAGAAGTCCATTCTTTTATCGTCAGATATCCAGCCTGAAATAATAACGTCTCAACCCTTATATTATCAACATAAAAAGATCCAAGCAGATCTTCACCAGCTATCAATCCATCAAAATCGCCAGGGAACCGTGGATTTTTCTGCCATAATCTGATGAGGAAAGAAGGGGTACCGGTCTCAAACCAATATGAACGAAACATCTTCTTGGAAAAGAGCATTAAGATATCAAAGGGATTATACACAGTCTGACCTGACCATGAATAACCATTATACCACTCCCTTATCTCTTCAGAATTAAAGCCGATCAGATATTCACTGAATACCTGCTCAAGATCTTCATGGGTATATCCACAGATGGCGGAGTACCGGGGATCAAGGGTGATATCATCAAGGTTGTTCAGACCAGAAAAGATACCCGTTTTAGAGAATTTTGAGACCCCGGTGAGGAGAACAAATTTAAGATAAGGGTCCAGATCTTTTAAAATGCCATAAAAACTTTTCAATTCATCTCGTAATATACGAGTGGTTTCACTATCCTCAATCGCGTCAAGAATTGGTTTATCATACTCATCTATAAGAACGACAACAGGCTTCTGATAGGTTGCATAGAGGTTTTTTATCAGAAGATCCAATTGGAAACCAGGAGATAATGATCTATCATGGCTTACATTATACCGTTCAGCTTCTCCAGAGAGTATGTGTGTCAGATATTCACCCAGTTCATCAGCATTCCTGTTGATACGTTGTCCAAGACTTATCCTGACAACCGGATAAACAATGGAAAAATCCCATGATGCTTCTGGTGTGTTAAGAAAAAGATTAAGAAAATACTCTTTTTTTCCAGAAAAAGCATGATCTATGGTATCAAGGAATAGACTTTTTCCAAACCGGCGTGGCCGCGAAAGAAAGTAATAAGATCCGTTATCAACTAACGATTGAATGAAACGTGTTTTATCAACATATGCATACCCGCCAGTTCGAATCTTTTTAAAAGACTGGATACCAATTGGCAGTTTTAATCGTTCCATTTCGTATTATCATTACCACGTATATGCATATATAACATAATACCACACAAAGAGGAATCATTTTCCATAAGGTAAGATTCTCTTCACATTCAGGGAAGAGAGAATTCATTTTTCGTATTCGTTTTTTTCCCTATAAAAAACTGAAAGGTCTCTTTCCAATATCTGCTACAAGTGTTACAACTGCTACATATGCTTTAATTCAATATTTGATATCACAAATTCTGTTTTTAAGAAAATGAAGGATTCAAATCAAGGATTAGAGAGAACTCGATTTATTCAATCATACTATGGATATTCAGCAGGGTTTACCTGGGCTGAAACAATCTTTAACATCTTCATCTTCATATTGCTCAATAAAAGTCGCCATGAAGTCAATGAAATGGATGTAACGGAAAAAAGACGTTCATTTTCTGATTTTCTGCCATAGGTA
>JAKQFQ010000448.1 GCA_029558315.1 Bacillota bacterium | reverse complement strand
ATTGTTTTTTATAAGTCCGAAATCTCTCGGCATTGCTACTGGAATATTTTCTCCGGGGTTGGGTATCGACTGCGATTCAAGAACGAATCCGTCTTTCTTTAGAGAGTAAGTGTGTATCAGACCGCTGCATCCTGCAAAAACATACTGAGTGCCGTTTGCATATTTGGCAGATATTGAATATGCCTCATATCCTGCAATATCAATAAGTTGAAAAATAGTAAATGAATCTAAATCAAAAGCCATCAGCTTACCGTCAGATCCTCCTCCGTAACCACATATAAAAAGGGTATCGTTTTCGCCAAGAATAATATCGGATATGTCAAACTCATAATCGGCATTTGTGTCAGTATATGTATCAACTACGCTGAGATCATCTGGATCTATTTTCTTGACTTCAAAATTATGTCCTGAATCATTCTCATACATATAGGCACACAATATGTAGTTGCCTGTTGAATCATATACCATGTGTTTTCCGGCTCCGCCCCTTGAGTAGAAAACGGTGTCTGTCCCTTTTTCGCAGAGCGTAACTTCTGTTTCAGCGAACGAGCTCTTGGATGTTTTATAAAGTTTAAGGTTCAAACCGGATTGATTTACTGTGTTAAAAATATTATTGGTAGAATCTAAAACATCAACTATTCTGTAATTTGCCGCATCAGCATACTGCTTTGACACATAATTCCTGAGCATCCTGACATTACCTGAAACTGACTTACCATAAGCAGATTCATTGTAAGGTTTAGATGTAAAAGGTTTGGCTACATCTACACTTATATCATGTTCTGATGTCATAAGATACGGCTGGTAGCACGCTATCTTTCTGTAAGAAGTTGAACCAACGGCGGTATCCGGGAATAAGCATGATGATGGGTTGAATTTTATTGTCATACCTCAAGCCCTCCGCCAATGTAAACAGGAACAGTTCTTCCTCTGAAAATTATATCATCATCGAAAGAGATGACAAGATTATTCTTGTATGATCCTAACTTTCTTATTTTCTTGTTTTCAAAGTGGTATCTTCTATCCCATATACCTTTGGTGAACCCGTATATCTCATCAACATTACTGATGTAAAGAGTGCCATTGCAGAAAGTTATATCGGTATCTGCCGACCATTCGACATCTTTTATGGCATCAGAGATTATGTCGCAATTAGGATAGGGGTCGCCGTTGGCTGTAAGTTTTGTAGAAAGAACGATAACTTCATTCTCCATCGTTATACCGAACACCATATTCTCTGCCGCATACACACGCTTCACATTCTTGTTCTTTACAATATCAATACCGGATACGCTTCTTGTCTGGCCGTTCATCCCCATAAAGAAGATGTCGTCTTTAGCGAAAACAGCCACACCGTCAATAAGCGGTGCTATGTTTGAAATGTCTTTGTTGAAATTATAGTATGTGAAAAAGGATAGTGCGTCGTTGAGCGTTCCTACTGCAACAGATCCTCCCATAGCTGAGAAGATAAGGTTTCCGTTTACAGTTATGTCTCTCGGATTATTAAATCCGAACGCTATCCCGCTTTCAGCATACCCGAACTTTCTCGCTGTCTGGAAATCCAATGCACATACCGGTATGTATCCTGCATTTATCGTGCCTGCTGATGTAGGTATCTGGTTATTGACATATCCTGTTCGTGCTCCATCATACTGCTTAAAACTTCTATCGTCTTCAACGGAATAAACGGGGAGATAGTCTTCATCGTAAAATACTTTCTGTGAAATGCCGAGAACAACTCCGTCATTCCATACTGCAAAACGGGACCCGTAAACGAGCCAGTCGACATAATCAGATTTAGCACATATAACATCGTAATCGGATTCTAATGTCTGTATGAAACCCGTATCAATATCGACATTATTTACATCGAATATTTTTGAAAGCCCGTCCAAGTCTGAGAAGACAACCTGCCAACAGTCGAACCCTCTGTTTTTGAGAAGTGCTAATTCGTTCGTTCCGAGTTCCTCCTTTACGACATTTGAAAGTTCGTACGAGAAAGCTATCGGAGCCCAGTCTTCGTGAAGTCCGTTATCGGAAGGTGCTGCGGGATCATCAACTTTGTTCTTCATAACTATTTCAGCGGTAAGGTATGCTATTGTATTTGAAGGGTGCGGGTGTGTTGAATCTTCGTTATATGCATTGCCGTTATTTATAACTGAATTAGCTACAAGATTAAGATATATCTCGACCCTTTTTTCTGTTGAAACATTAAGGCGATACACATTTCCTGTGTAAGCCTGTAGCGGAGTGGTAGCCGTTGCGGGGAGAGGTTCTATGGATGTGAGCCAAAATGATGAAAGTCCTTCCACTATCTTTGTTGTTGTTCTGAGGTA
>JAKQFQ010000254.1 GCA_029558315.1 Bacillota bacterium | reverse complement strand
TCTGCCAATCCTCACATTCCGGCCTTTACAATCACATCAGTGGGGCTTGGCCATTGGGCATTGGGCGGATATATTCCTCAATATCGTAATCAGGGGGCAGATCTTGCACAAGAAGTCATGCAGACTCTTAGCCGTAAGAATACGGATAATGAATTAAAGAAGATTACCATTCCCAATATATACAAATTTGAGGTAAATAAACTGAAGGAGATGAATATCTCCCGAGAGCTTTTACCCGAGTTTTCCGTATTTGAAGGTGAAAATACATCTCCTTTTGTCCGCTACAAATATGAGATTCTGGTTGTGATAACCATATTGCTGGTTATATTTTGTTTTACCGGACTCTATTTTTACATTCGGAATAAAAATCTGAAAGATCACTTGCTGGACATTGAAAAAGACAATCTGATCATTCTGAACAACATCAAATCCTCCATTAAGTTTGTAACCCCACAATATACAGTTAAATGGAGCAATCAGGTTCCCTTCTACTGCCGTTCTATCAATGGTAAGAAATACAGCTGCCTCTCGTCCGGTTCACTCGAAGACTTCTGTCCGAATTGTCCGATTACCAAAGCCATACATACCAAAAAGGTTGCAGAGGTTACTAATGAATATCAGACAAATAAATATATACACATTCTGGCCAATCCGATACTGGATACCAAAAACAATGTTACGGGCGTAGTAGTGAAGGCCGAAGACGTAACGGAACAGAAACGTATCGAGAACGAACTCCGCGAAGCTAAAGAGCATGCAGAAGAATCGGATCGTTTAAAATCTGCATTTTTAGCCAACATGAGTCATGAAATCCGGACGCCGCTCAATGCCATTGTAGGATTTTCGGGACTTCTCGCCTCGGCAACAGACCAACAGGACAAAGACGAATACGTACATATTATAAACAACAACAATGAAGTATTGCTCCAGCTTATCAACGACATACTGGACTTGGCCAAGATTGAAGCCGGCACGCTCGAGTTTAGTAAGACTGAAGTAAATATAAATACTCTTCTCTCGGAAATAGAGGGAAGTTACAAATTGAAAGTGGACCGGCAGGTACAACTATCCTTTATTGAGAAGCAAGCGCATTGCATAATTAAAACAGACAAAAACCGGGTATTGCAGGTTATTACCAATTTCATAAACAATGCTATCAAATTCACCTCAGAAGGCAGCATCACCTTTGGCTACAGGGTGTACGACACTGAAATTTACTTTTATGTTACAGATACAGGGTGTGGATTTAGTGAGAAAGAGGCTCAAAAAGTATTTCAACGTTTTGTGAAATTAAACAGCTTCTCGCAGGGAACGGGGCTTGGCCTCTCCATCTGCCAGATGATTGTTGAGCGGTTAGGTGGAACAATCGGTGTAAATTCAGAAAAGGGTAAAGGCTCTACTTTCTGGTTCACATTACCCTACGA
>JAKQFQ010000445.1 GCA_029558315.1 Bacillota bacterium | reverse complement strand
GGAAAATAAATGTCCTTTTGGAAAACCTGTCCAATTCTTAGTAAGTTGTACATGAAAAACTCATAGTATTTAAATACAAACATTGGAATTATAAGACCAATAATTCCAATTGCCAATATCCACTTTTTAATAAATTGTTTGTTTTGAAATTGAATGAATCGCCCACCAAAATATGTCAAAACAATACAATAGCAAAGGAGTAATGCATACACAGGTTTAAAACTTAGATAAAATAACATACTGGCTAGAAGAAGCCAAATTGGTTTGAATTTCTGTTTTAATAAATAGAAACCGGCAAAAACGAGTGGGAAAAATAGCAGAAACAAAAATGAATCAAAATTCATGGTCCCTCCATCATCTATTTTTCATAAGACAAGTATTGCGCTAGATAATTTTTTTCTTTAAGCACTTCTTCAATGGCATCTAGGCGTTCCTGCGAATCTGCTTCGATTGTATGGTAGTGGTAATTCTCCGTGACATTCTTGAGTGGCTGAGATTTACCACTTCTTAATCCTTCTAAATAATCATCCACATCGCATCTCGAGGAAATCTGCATATTTGCCCTTATTTCTCCATGAAGTCTATGTCTTACAAAAACATCTTTAATTGTTCCCCCTAAATCCACAATGCTATATAATTCATCTTCAATTTCTTCATCCCCATGATACATCTTAAACACTCTTTGCGCACGTTCTTTCTTAGCAATAAGATATCCTTTGCTCGTTGCAATAATGGTTGCACAATCTGCTTTGAGAAGATTCATGTCTGAAACAATGATTTGCCTGCTCACACCTAATTGCATTGCAAGCTGACTGCCCGTAATGGGTTCTTCACTTTTGGTTAGTAATTCAATAATTTTACTTCTTCTTTCTTTTCCAGACATGTTCTTCTCCTTTCGCATAATAATTTATTGTTCTCCAGCGCATTCTATACTGCGCACAAATTTTTCATTGAAATATCCATAATCGGAGCAGAATGTGTTAATGCACCACTTGAGATATAATCCACACCAATTTCTTTTAATCTACTAATGGATTCTTTTGTGACATTACCGGAGCACTCTGTTTTTGCACGTCTTGCAATATATTCCACCGCTTGCTTCATCTGCTCAACAGTCATATTATCTAACATAATAATATCTGCTCCTGCCTCAACGGCTTCTTTAACCATTTCTATAGATTCGGTTTCCACCTCTATTTTTCTTACAAAAGGAGCATATTCTTTCGCCATTTTAACAGCATTTGTAATACTTCCAGCTGCATTGATATGATTATCCTTTAATAGAATTCCATCACTTAGATTGTATCTGTGATTCGATCCACCCCCAACAGTAACCGCATATTTTTCAAAAATTCTCATATTTGGAGTTGTTTTTCTTGTATCCAACAACGTAATGTTAGTATCTTTTAATAATTCTACAATGCTTCCTGTATAGGTTGCAATTCCACTCATTCTTTGCAAGTAATTAAGGGCTGTTCGCTCGCCAGACAAAAGTACTCGAATATCTGCATATACATTCGCAAGCAATTGGCCACTTTTCACATGGTCACCGTCTTTTACATATGCAGTCATCTTAGAATTTGAATCTAGTAGATAAAAAACTCTTTCAAAAATAGACAAACCAGCAATAATTCCATCTTGCTTACAAATTAAATCTACTTTCCCATCCTGTGCCTCTCTCATTACCGCATTGGTTGTAATATCTTCACTTGTAATGTCTTCTCTAAGTGCCATTAATATAAATGGATCTGCACTCATTTTCAATGTAATCTCATTCTTCACGTTCTTTTCCCATCCTCTCAATTTCATCTAGAATCATCTTTTTATTATTTTCTTCAAACTCCTCATATCCAATGTCTCCATAAAGCACCTCAATGACTTCATTTGAAAAACGAAACTCATCTTGATCGAGTGCCTGTAAGGAATCGAGCGCGTGCGTCTCAACAGTGGCGTCTGCAATATCATGGGCCGCAAGTTTTGCAAACACCATACTCTCTAACAACGAGTTACTTGCCAATCGATTCGCTCCGTGCACGCCATTGCAACTTGTTTCTCCAACTGCATATAACTGTTCTAGAGATGTCTTGCTTTGCCGCGTCACTTCGATTCCACCCATAAAATAGTGTTGAGCCGGAACAACGGGAATGGATTCCTTTGTTACATCATACCCTTCTTCAAGACAGTATGCATATATATTAGGGAAATGTCCAGTAATGTCCTCCTGTGGTATGTTACTCATATTGAGCCACACGTAAGGCATTTGATCCTTCTGCATCTGCTCAACTATTTTATTGGTTAGCTGATCCCTTGGTAATAATTCATCTACAAATCTCTCATTCTGGCGATTTAACAAAGTTGCACCTTCTCCACGAACGGATTCAGATATCAAAAATCTTCTCCCAGGTTTTGTTGAGTAAAATGTAGTTGGATGAATCTGAATATAATCGATATCTTTCAATTTAATCTGATGCCTAATTGCAATTGCAAGTGCATCTGCCGTAAGATGATCAAAATTGGTAGAATCTCTAAACAATCCTCCAACACCACCACTTGCAAGTATTGTATGTCTTGCAAAAATAGCCATAGGCGATGTTAATATACCATGTTCATCGATTTGTACACGTTTATCTTTCAAAACAACAATTCCGTGACAGGCGTTATTTTTTTCCAAAATATCTACCATTACCGTATTTTCGAAAATCCGTATGTTTTCTTTTTCTCGTACTCGTTCTAGGAGTTTTTCGGTAATTTCCTTACCAGTAATATCTTTGTGAAATAGAATTCTAGCTTCTGAATGTGCTGCTTCTCTGGTATATACAAAAGCACCATTTTCACGTTCAAAATCCACCCCATAAGACACTAAATCCTCGATAATATCTTGTGAAGAAAGGATCATTTGTTTGACAGATTCCGGATTATTCTTATAATGGCCAGCCTTCATAGTATCTTCAAAGTAGGATTCATAGTCTTCCTGATTTTTCAGAACACAAATTCCACCCTGGGCTAAATAGGAATCGCTTTCTTTCGCTAGCTTTTTTGTTACCATAATGACAGACTGGTCACTCGGAATATTAAGAGCTGCATATAGTCCTGCCACACCCGTTCCAACGATTACAACATCTGCTGATGTATGTGCAATTTGATACATAATTTCCTCCATGACTTATCTATTTTGCTAATAGCAGCATTTTCTCTAAAGGAATATTAGACTGTTGCATCAACTCATTCGATAAAACAATTTCGTTATCATTTGTTTCTAATATGTGCTTCACTTTTTCTAATGTAATCTGCTTCATTGCTGGACAGATTTGGTTCTTACTTACAGTGTAGAATGTTTTTGCCTGACAAGTTTTCTTCAACTCATACAAAATTCCTTCTTCCGTTACAATGATAAACTCCTGATCCTCATTTTCACTTGCAAAACGGATGATTCCAGAGGTACTTCCAATATAATCTGCAAGTTCTAATAATGGTGGTGTACATTCTGGATGCATCAACACCTTGCAATTTGGATGTTCTTCTCTCGCTTTCATGACTTCGTCTACCGTAATATCTCTATGCACATGGCAATACCCATCATTAAAAATGAAATTCTTGTTTTTCACCTTGGAGGCCACATATCTTCCCAAATTCTCATCCGGAATAAAGAATATATTTTTATTTGGAAGATTTTCTACAATTTTAAGTGCGTTTGCTGAAGTCACACACACATCCGAGTGCGCTTTGATTTCGGCAGTTGAGTTGATATAACATACGACTGCAACGTCTTCATATTGTTTACGAACGTCTAGTATTTTATCTATTTCAACCATATGTGCCATGGGACAATCTGCCTCCATGGATGGAACGAGAACTGTCTTTTCTGGGTTCAAAAGTTTTGCACTTTCTCCCATAAAAGTAACTCCACATACCACAATTGTTTTATTTTTAACTTTCGTCGCTTCCTGGCTTAGAAAATAGGAATCACCTATGCAATCAGCAATTTCCTGAATCTCATCTGCAACATAGTAATGCGCAAACAAAACTGCATCCTTTTCTTTTTTTAATTTTTGTATTTCTTGAATTAGCGCTGTATTTTGTTTCACAATTCTCCTCATTTCTTTACTAAGGCCTAGGCCCTCGTATTTTCTTTAAATCATTAAACGCTATTATACACACTTTCTTTACAGCTGACAAGTAAGGTGTAAACTTTCTCTATGTTTTTCTTTCAATACATTACAGGTTTGGAAGTCATTGAACTGATAATCTCCCCATTTTCTGATTGAAACAAGTCCCATCAACGAGTTTGTGATAAAGACTTCATCTACTCTGTCTAAGTCATATGGATAAATATAGGTTTCTTCAACCTTCTCATGCTCTAGCAAATATCCTCTAATAATACCAGGTAACAAACCACATTCTAAGGATGGTGTATACAGTTTCCCTTTTATTACAAAGAAAATGTTACTCACTGTTCCTTCCGTAATTTGCCCTTTCTCATTGAGTAATACCAAATCCATAATTCCTCTTTCATATGCCTTTAAACGTTGTTCATCATACGCCTTTCGATCGCAGAACTTGTGCTTGCACATACTTTTGATTCCCTTTGCATAAGAAAGTTCTACTCCCTCTTGATAGATTTGGTTTGGATAATTTCTATTTTGAAGCACAAAACCATACTGATGACCACTGCTCATGATTTTCAAAACATTCTCATCTTTTCGATTTTGTATAACCCAATCTAGTAGTTGCTGCTTATTTAATTTTGAACTTCTTTGATTTTTTTGAGCACTTTGATTATCCTGTAGGTCAAGCTCCACGAGAGATCTTTCAAATCGCTGTTGATGTCTGTCAAATAAGACCAATTCATCTTGATCTAAGCGAATGGTTGAAAAAATTGCCTTCTCAGCACATTCAATGCTTTTGATCATTGCCGCCGCCTTTTGCTTTGTTTCCTCGAGCTCAAACAGAACTTCTGAATGATGTGTAATTCCACCACCCACCCCAATAGAATAACAGCCGTTTTCATATAATAGCGTTCGAATCATAATGTTAAACTGCATTGTATGATTAAATCCAATCATACCTAGCGAGCCCGTATAAATGCCCCGACAGTCTTCTTCTAATTCTTCAATAATCTGCATTGCCCTATATTTCGGTGCTCCTGTAATCGAACCACCCGGAAACATTGCCTCTAATATCTTGGATACAGGACACTTTTCTTTTATTACCCCACTGACAGTCGCGATTGCATGGTGTAACTGCGCAAATGTATGAATCTCATATAATTTTTCTACTTCAACTGTTCCGGGAATACAGATTTTATGAAGATCATTTCTCTCTAAATCCGTAATCATCAATAATTCCTGAAAATCCTTTTCAGATTCTTGTAGTTCTAGCTTAAGTCGCTCGTCGTCTTCCTCTGTAACTCCTCTTGCTCTTGTTCCTTTGATGGGAGAAGTGGTGATTTTTTGATTTTTGAGATTAAAAAACTCCTCTGGTGAAGAACTGATAATAACCCCGTTTCTAGTTCTAAAGAAAGCTCCATAAGCAGATGCACTCAGGGTTCTTAAATGCAAAAACACTTCATAGGGATCCACTAAACTCTCAATTTTAATCTGCCTTGTTAAATTTGCAACATAAATATCGCCCTCATACATATATTTTACCATTTTTTCAAAAATCTTTTGATAATCCTGTGTATGAATAGGATCTTTATCGTTTTGTATACAAAGTGAATTTCCAAATGCTTTGGCCGCATTATAAAGCAAACAATCACCATTGTTAATCATCATCTCCATTTCAGATGCTTCGTCTAGATTAGAAGCAAAGATTCTTAGCTCCGATAATTTGTGATGAAATTCTACGACCTGATGATATGCTACAAAAACAGCTAGTGCCATAGAACTATCCCATTTTTTGGCACTTGTAACTTGCATAAGCTCTTTGCCATATTCATAGGAGAGATATCCAAACAATCCACCACAAAAATTGGCTTCTTGTTGATTCTTTGATACAAGTTCATCTAAATAGTCTTCAAAACTTTCTATTTCCACACCATTTAGTAAGGTCTTTTTGCTCGTTTTTTCCAAAATCAGTCGTGGTTTTCTTGCTATTCGGGAGATTGGGTCATTCTCTTTTTGCAGTTTCGTATCCAAAAAAATGGCATATTCCTCCTCTTGAAAAAATCGAAAGACCTGCTCCAAATCAAACTCTTGGTCTACTTTTATACTTATGTAATACTTCAATTGCAAATCAAACATTGGCATTTCTCCTGGGATGAGCTCTGTTAATCGTATGTATCTCTTTACTGAATTCTTACTTTCACCAACCTGTTGAGCCAGTAATTCGGATGTCCATAAATTCGGCCCAACTTGGGCCGAATTATTATTCCCAACCTGGGAATCATTTTCAGCACGATCTAACGCAGTCTTTCTCTGTGGTCTTCCCGCCTTTCTCTTCATGGCATCATACTTCATCTTATAAGCAAATGCCTTTTCACTCGGCAGTATTTCTTCCCTCTGCAGATTAGAATCAACCATCGCTAAGATTGCATCATCGTTGGTCATTTCCTTCACGATTGCTGGAATCTTTGCAAGACCTGCACGCTTTGCCGCATGTAATCTTCTATGACCTGAAATCATCTCATAGGTTCCTTCATCATCCGGTCTTAAAATTACCGGAGTAAGAACACCATTCAACTTGATACTGTCTACTAGCTCCTCCATCTTCTCGTCATCCAGCACCTTAAAAGGATGATTCTCAAATGGATAAATTGCATTTACAGCTACATCAACTGTGCCTGCAGTCTGTGGCACACATAAAAGCTCATCGATACTCGTCAATTTGATTTTCTGTCCTGGTCTGTTTCCCATCTTACTTGCCCTCCTTCATAAGTACTTCCTTAATAAACTCTGTATAAGCATTTGCCGCTTTTCCCTTTGGATCATACTGATATAAGCTACTGCCCTCTGCAGATGTTTCAGCCGCTCTTACAGATAAAGGAATCTCTGATTCAAATACTCTGATTGTCTCTGAGTAAGCCTCATATACCTGGCTTGCTATGTCCTTTGCATAATTAGTTCTGTTATCAACCATAGTAAGAAGAATCCCTTCCATCACAAGATCAGGATTCAATTGTCTCTTCACTCTACCAATCGTTTTGATTAACTGCTGAAGTCCCTTCACCGGAAGATAAGCTGCCTGCACAGGAATCAATACAGAGTCTGCACATGCCAGAGCATTAATTGTAAGAAGGCCAAGTGATGGCATACAGTCAATGATAATGTAATCGTAGAATTCTCTCATTCGATCTACATACTGCTTTAGGATTGTCTCCCTGCTAATCACTCCGTTAATGGAGATCTCAAGACCGGAAAGTTCAATATTTCCTGGTAATATATCCACTCCTTCATTATGTTGTAAAATTCCTGACTCTGGGGCAAGTTCCTCATCATTTATCACCTTCATCAGAATTGTCGCCAAGGTGTTCTCCATTTTGTCCGGCTCATCGAAACCAAGGCTGATAGTTAAAGACCCTTGCGGATCTGCATCAATTAGAAGTACCTTCTTTCCTTCTCTTGCCATTCCAATTCCTAAATTCACACAGGTGACGGTCTTTCCAACTCCGCCCTTTTGATTTGATACACTGATAACCTTACACATAATCTGCCTCCTTAATCATCTACCTTAAATGCTTCAATAAACTGCTCAAATATCTCTGTATTAACTAGTACTATGTTGCCAATCTTATAGCAGGCTCCTGCATCCTTGGCATATTTTTGAAATGTATGAAGGCCCATGGAATAAAGCTTTGCTCCCTCATCCCATCGCACATATTTCTTATGACCGTCAAATATTAATCCCTCAAGATTTTCTATATCTTTTCGTTTCTTCATCAGCTCACGCTCGCTTTCCTTTCTATGTTCTACCGCTAACTTCAGACTTTCCTGCAGGTACCGGTCTAAAATTATAGTATCTACAATTGCTGTTTTCCTAAGTGCCCAGGTGGCTCCGGCTTTCTTTGCCAGAGTCACAAATGTCCAATAGGGCAGATTATAAAATCTTGCACCCTGGGCATAGCTAATGTAATTGTGGTGTCTTCCTTCCAGATACTTTTCCAGATCCGGTCCTCTCACTCTGTTCTCCTGCATCATTGACCTCCTTTTGTTCTCCAAAGCAAATAAGACAAAAAAAGACCCCGTCTAGTATTTCTACTAAACGAGGTCTGTAGGTTCAGTTTTAGCTGTTCCTCAAAACTTCTGTACTATATTTTATCTTCATTTTTGGAGCCTAAAATAGGCTTTGACACAAATTTGACCACAATCCATAGAGCGAATTATGTTCCGCCTGTCTGTATCCATACACATCCAAGGGCGTCCATCAATAGTCATGTGTTATATCACAATTGCTTGTACACTGTTGGACAAGGATGGATTCTATGGATTTCAAGACCGTCCGTATGCGTCCGTCTGTTAATTAAGCGATTTCATCGTCGGGAACAACAGTACATCCCTTATCGCCGGTGAATTGGTCAACAGCATAACCAGTCGATCAATACCATATCCGATGCCGCCGGTAGGCGGCATACCAATTTCCAATGCGTTCAGGAAATCTTCATCCGTATGGTTGGCTTCCTCATCACCTGCTGCAAATGCCTCTTCCTGTGCTGCAAATCTTGCTCTCTGATCAATCGGATCGTTTAATTCTGAGTATGCATTACACATCTCCCAGGAATTGATAAACAGCTCAAAACGTTCTACAAGTTCCGGCCGGTCCGGTTTTCTCTTGGTAAGCGGTGAAATTTCTACCGGGTGGTCCATAATAAAGGTCGGCTGCTTCAAGTGTTCTTCAACAAATTCTTCGAAAAACAGGTTAATGATATCGCCCTTTTGATGACGAGCTTCATAGTGAACCCCTTTTTCATCAGCAATCTTCTTGGCCTCTGCAGTATCTGCAACCTGATCAAAGTCAACACCTGCATATTTCTTAACTGCTTCTATCATGGTCATTCTTTCAAATGGCTTACCAAAATCGATTTCCAGTTCACCATACATGACCTTCGTTGAACCGCATACCTCTTGTGCAAGGTAACGGAACATATTCTCGGTCAGATCCATCATTCCATAATAATCCGTATAAGCCTGATAAAGCTCCATCAGCGTAAATTCCGGATTATGACGAGTATCCAGTCCTTCATTACGGAATACTCTACCAATCTCATAGACTCTCTCCAAGCCACCAACGATCAGTCTCTTCAGATATAATTCCAGTGAAATTCTCAACTTCACATCTTCATCCAAGGCATTGAAATGTGTCTCAAATGGTCTTGCTGCAGCTCCTCCGGCATTGCTGACAAGCATTGGTGTCTCCACTTCCATAAAATCCATTCCATCCAGATAACGACGAATGGCACTGATAATCTTAGAACGTTTAATAAAGGTATCCTTTACCTCACTGTTCATAATCAAATCTGTATATCTCTGGCGATAACGGATATCGGTATTGGTCAATCCATGATATTTCTCCGGAAGAATCTGAAGACTCTTGCTTAACAGGATAACTTTAGACGCATGAATCGAGATTTCTCCTGTCTTGGTCTTAAACACTTCACCCTCGATACCAATCAGATCACCAACATCATATTTCTTAAAATCTGCATAGGGTTCTTCACCAATGGAATCTCTGGCAACATAAGACTGGATATTTCCAAGCTTATCCTGCAGGTTGCAAAAGGAAGCCTTACCCATCACACGTTTCGACATCAGTCGTCCCGCTACGGACACCTGTTTGCCCTCCAGTGCCTCAAACTGATCTTTGATTTCCTGGCTGTGATGTGTCTGGTCATATTTGGTAATTTCAAAAGGATTCTTTCCACTTTCCATCAAACCAGCTAATTTCTCACGACGTACCTTTAATAGCTGTCCAATATCCTGCTCCTGCTCTTTGTTCTGATTCTGCTGTTCTCCCACTGTGTTCTCTCCAATCTTTCTTCGGTTCATCTCGTAATCAACCGCATTCTTCACTATCGGCAAATGTCTTTACCGAATCTGTTAGCCCTCCATCCAGATGTCAATAATCTTATATTTGATGATGCCAACCGGTGCTTCTACCGCAATAGTCTCGCCCTTCTTAGAACCGATAATTGCTCTGCCCAAAGGGGATTCATTGGAAATACTGCCATTCAGACAGTCTGCTTCACTTGCACCCTTGATTGTGTAGACAAGTTCTTCTTTCATTTCCTTATCCAACAACTTTACAGTACAGCCAAATGCTGCTTTGGTAACCTTACCATCGATCTGCTCAACATCTACAACTTCAACATTTTTCAAAAGCTTCTCGAGTTCTTCAATCCGGGCTTCCACGTCACGCTGCTCATCTTTGGCTGCATCATATTCTGCATTCTCGGAAAGGTCGCCCTGTTCTCTGGCTTCCTTAATCTTCTGGGAAATCTCCTTACGTTTTACAAGCTTCAGTTCATGCAGCTCTTCCTCATACTTCATTAATCCTTCTCTGGTTAATAGATTTTTCTTCTCTTCCATTGTCTCTACACCTTTCTATATTTATTAAACTCTCAAATTAATTCATTCCAAAACAATCAATAAATTATACCCTATTTCCATTTATACTGTCAAGGAATCAGGAATATAGATTGCTTCCCCTGATTTCTTCCACCATTTCTTCCAATTCTGAAAAATGTTCCACTGCACAGACGCGTTTTCTCAGTTTCGCAGAATGTGGGAATCCAGCCAGATACCATGCGACATGTTTTCGCATCTCACGGATTCCAATGTACTCGCCTTTGCACTGTGCCTGCAGCTTTGCATGTTTGAGAATCATATCGCACACTTCATCGGTCGTTGGTTTCTCTGCAATCACCCCATGGTCCAAATACTGTAGGATGGATGAGAAAACCCAGGGGTTCCCCTGTGCTGCGCGACCAATCATGATGCCGTCACAGCCAGTCTCCTTCAGAATCGCCTCTGCTGCCTGCGGGCTGTCGATATCACCGTTTCCAATCACCGGAATCTGTATTGCTTCCTTCACTTGTCGAATAATGTCCCAGTCGGCCTTACCGGAATAGTACTGTTCCCTTGTCCTTCCATGCACCGCAATCGCCGCGGCACCTGCATCTTCTAACCGCTTAGCCATTTCCACGGCATTGACACAACTATCATCAAATCCTTTACGAATCTTCACCGTTACCGGCTTCTTAATTGCTCTGGCTGTTTTTCTTACAATCTCTGCTGCCAGCATCGGATTCTTCATCAGTGCAGAACCCTCACCATTGTTGACCACCTTAGGAACCGGACAGCCCATGTTAATATCCAGTATGGCAAATGGTCTCTCCTCGATTTTCTTCGCCATCTCGGAGATAATATCCGGATCTGAGCCAAAGAGCTGCAGAGACACCGGAACTTCTCGTGGATCAATTGCCATCAATAACTCCGTATTCTTATTGTTATACAGAATGGCTTTGGCACTGACCATCTCCATGCACAGAAGTCCTGCCCCCTGTTCCTTGCATAACAACCGAAACGGCAGGTCGGTTACCCCTGCCATCGGTGCTAAGATCATATTATTATCGATTGTCACATTTCCTATCGTCAGTTGTTTCATTACTACCTGCATATCTGAGCCAATCAGGCTCTGTTACTTATTTGGAACAATTCTTCTGATATATAATCCGAAGTCCATCCAGCGTTAAGGTTCTGTCATAGGTCTCAATGCAATCTGTTTCCTTTGCAATGATACTGCCAAGTCCACCGGTAGCAACCACACGCATCTTATCATATCCGGCTTCTTCCTTCACCTTTCTCACGATATACTCGGTCTGTCCGATCTGGCCAAAGACCAGTCCTGCCTGCATACTGGTAACGGTATTCTGTGCAAGAATGGAGTCCGGTTTCTTAATCTCGATCTCTGGCAGCTTCGCGGTATCTTCCCAAAGTGCTTTTGCACTTGTCTTGATACCCGGTGCAGTAATACCCGCTGTAAAATCACCCTCTTGGGTGACCAGATCATAGGTTGTTGCAGTTCCAAAATCAAGGACCAGCACCGGTCCACCATATTTCTCATAAGCAGCAACAGCATCTACGATACGATCCGGCCCGATTTCCTTGGGATTCTCTGTCACAATTCTGATTCCGGTCTTCAGTCCGGGTCCCACTATCAATGGTTTCTGATGAAGATAACGTTCTGCACCACCAATTAGGGAATGCATAACATTAGGTACAACACTCGCCATAATGATACCTTCGATATCTGATGGTTTGACGTCTGCATGTTCTAGCAGCTCAATCATGATAATGCCAAATTCATCCGATGTACGCGGTTGCTTTGTCATGATTCGAAAAGTACATTGCAGTTCTTCTTTATCAAACACGCCAAATGTGATATTCGTATTTCCAACATCTACAGCCAAAAGCATCTTCAGTTCTCCTCTACATCTTCAAATTTCTCATGCAAAATAAATACTCTGTAATACATACTAAGTGACTCCAGCAGGTCTTTTCGCTTCTCCCGTACCTGTTTGATTAACAGACCGCTGGATACCTCATCATAATAGAAATCATCCTCTGCACACACAACATCCATTGAGACGCTTCCATCTTCTTCAAACACAATCGTAAAGATTCCACCAACCTCTTCTGTAAACAGGACGCAAATGATATGCAGTTCATCCTTGATGGAATCCGGCAACTGTCCAAACTCTTTCTCGTTAAAGTAGTATTTCTGTTCATAGGCATTGGCACCACACAGAACCATTCTGTTATCTTCCACTTTCGTACTTCCTTTCCTGTCACACATATCCGTAAACGCCCCGGACAGACACTTCTCCGGAATACACTCTGGCAATACTGCCATCTTCCCGTTTCACAATTAGTTCTCCACGGTCATTGATTCCCTGTGCTATTCCGGTATATTCGCCTTTGGGGTCGAGTACTCTGACAGTCTCATTGCGATTAATCAGATAGCCATCATACAATTCCACAAATGCTGACACATCGCCATTCTCCACAAAGATATCATAATAGTACTCAAAATACTCCATAATATTAAGAATCAGATCGTTACGATCCACACGTTCCCCCTTCTCCATCAATAGAGAAGTTGCTATCTCTGCCAGTTCTTCCGGCAGTTCCTTCTGGTTCACATTGATTCCCACGCCGATTACAACATAATTGATATAATCCATCTCTGCATTCATCTCAGTTAGAATGCCGCAGACTTTCTTTCTGTTCACAAGAATATCATTGGGCCATTTAATCATAACATCCAGATCGCAGCTCTTACTAATGACCTCAGCAACACTAATTGCCATCAGAAGTGTCAGCATAGATGCCTGATTCGGAGCAAAATCCGGTCTAAGCAGCAGACTCATGGATATACTTGTTCCAAGTGGGGAATCCCAGCTTCTGCCACGTCTTCCTTTTCCACCAGTCTGTGTCTGTGCAACCACCAGGGAGCCATGATCCATTCCTTCGTCACCAAGGTACTTCGCGTCCTCATTGGTGGATTCACACTCTTTACGAAAATATACCTTACGTCCTGCCCACTGCGTGTTCATTCGGCTCATCAATTCACACCCGGAGAGAATCTCCGGATAACTGATCAGTTTATACCCTTTGTTGGTTATTGCTTCAATATCATAGCCTTCTGCCTGTAACTGCTTGATTACTTTCCATACGGCTGTTCTTGATACGCCAAAGCTCTCACAGAGTTCCTGCCCGGAAATATAATCTTTACTGTTACGAAGCATTCTAAGTAATTCCGCTTTCATCGCTCTTTTTCTCCGCCCTTTGTATCTGTTTTATGCTCCAAGAGTTGCTGCCATGACAGCCTTTATTGTATGCATACGATTCTCTGCTTCCTGAAATACCTTAGATTGTGCACTTTCAAACACTTCATCCGTCACTTCCATCTCCGTAATGCCAAAGCGTTCTCCCATTTCCTTGCCAATCTTCGTCTTCAGATCATGGAATGCCGGCAGGCAATGCAGAAAGACTGCTGTATCCTTCGCATTGGCCATCAAAGCCTTTGTCACACGGTATGGTGTCAGTTCATGAATACGTTCCTCCCAGACACTATCCGGTTCACCCATGGATACCCATACATCAGTATAGATAATATCTGCATCCTTCACTGCTTCCATTGGATC
This sequence comes from Bacillota bacterium, assembly GCA_029558315.1. Classification (GTDB taxonomy): domain Bacteria; phylum Bacillota; class Clostridia; order Lachnospirales; family Lachnospiraceae; genus NK4A136. The sequence goes on along the minus strand of JAKQFQ010000445.1, from coordinate 2,393 downwards.
TTCTGTTAACAGAATAGAACCACCAGAAGCCTTTGCATATTCTTCACACGCATCCACAAGTTCCTTCTGAGGAAAATATTTCTTTGGTGCGCCTGCTGCAAAATGCATTCCCATTTTCGTACAGGCTATCATCAGTGAGTTGCCCATATTATAACGGGCATCACCCATATATGCAAGTTTTCGGCCTTTAAGGTCTCCAAAAATCTCACGAATCGTTAAAAGATCTGCTAGCATCTGTGTTGGATGATACTCATTGGTCAGTCCGTTCCATACCGGTACACCGGAATACTTCGCCAGATCATTAACAATTTCCTGTCCATAGCCACGATATTCGATTCCTTCATACATACTGCCAAGAACCCTTGCAGTATCTGCAATGCTCTCCTTCTTGCCTATCTGGGATCCTGTCGGATCTAAGTATGTTGTTCCAAGTCCAAGATCATGTGCTGCCACTTCAAAAGAACAACGCGTACGAGTACTTGTCTTCTCAAAGATGAGTGCGACGTTCTTACCCTTTAGGGTATCCGTCATGATACCATCTTTTTTCTTCTGCTTATATTCTGCTGCCAAATCAATCAAATATGTGATTTCCTCCGGTGTAAAATCACGAAGTGTAAGAAAACTACGTCCCTTTAAATTCATATTCTAAGTCCATCCTTTCCATATATGTAAATGTGTCATTATCTGCCTGCAATAACTTCCTCTATAATGTCAAAAACAGAGCCACACGAAAAGTGCGGCTCCGAATCTTCATAGAAGCTCTTTATTTCGTTATCGATTCCTTGAAGGTAGTTGCCAGAGCGGCAATCCCCTGCAAATCTGAAGGAATGATAATCTTAGTTGCCTGGCCATCTGCAACCTTCTCCATCGTCTCAAGACTCTTTAAATGGAGAACAGATTCATCTGCTCCGGCTTCCTTCAGCATGCGGATACCGTCTGCTGTAGCCTGCTGAACCTTAAGAATAGCTTCAGCCTGACCTTCTGCCTCACGGATCATTTTCTCTTTTTGTGCTTCTGCTCTCAGGATAGCGGACTGCTTTTCAGCTTCTGCTTCCAGGATTGCAGATTCCTTCTTACCTTCTGCAACAAGGATGGAAGATCTCTTCTCACCTTCTGCTCTGGTAACGGACTCTCGTCTTTCTCGTTCTGCCTTCATCTGCTTCTCCATTGCGTTCTGGATCTCAGCAGGTGCAATAATATTCTTTAACTCAACTCGGTTTACTTTGATACCCCATGGATCAGTTGCAACATCAAGAGAAGAACGCATCTTGGTATTGATAATCTCTCTGGAAGTTAACGTCTGGTCAAATTCCATATCACCGATAATATTACGAAGAGTAGTTGCTGTTAAGTTCTCAATTGCCATGATTGGATTCTCAACGCCGTAGCTAAAGAGCTTCGGATCTGTAATCTGGAAGAATACAATGGAATCAATTCTCATGGTTACGTTATCTTTGGTGATAACCGGCTGAGGTGGGAAATCCACTACCTGTTCCTTTAACAGAACTTTTCTTGCCACCTTGTCAATCAAAGGTGTTTTAAAATGAATACCTACGGACCAGGTTCCCTGATATCCGCCAAGTCGCTCTACGACATAGGCATTGGCCTGAGGAACAACCTGGATACATGAAATAAGTAAAATAATAAGTACAATGATTACAACTAATATTGCGACTGCTGCTGCTGGCATTTTTTTACCCTCTCTTCTTTTCTCTAAATTTATCTTAGTTACAAGATGAAAAATTATTTAACGATTAACTTAACACCCTTAACCAGAACTACGGTTACATTGGTACCTTTTGGAATTACGATTGCATCCTGTTCCGCTCTTGCTGTCCATTCCATTCCATTCAATACAACTTTTCCAAGCCCTTTGAGGTTCTCAATATCCTCTGTTACTACAGCGGTTTCACCTACAATACCTTCAACATTGGTCTTTACTCTGCCTTTGTTGAAATACTTGACTGCCAAAGGTCTTGTGAAATATAAAAGAACTAATGAAATGACAATAAACAATATAATCTGAACATAAACCGGAAGACCAAGTGATGCGGCTACTAATGCAAATAATGCACCACCGGCAAACCATATTGTTGCCAATCCCATCGTTACTAATTCAACGCCGATCATCACAACAAAAATCACGAGCCAAATTATTGTTTCCATTTCTCTCCCTTCTTTCCACCTTTCAATTACTTTAAGTTACAAGACCTATCATACTATATTTTCCGCTTGTGTGCAATAATTTCAAACGACTTGTTGTAAAATGAAATTGAACTAAATAAAAAATCCATAGTGGATTATCTGTGTTATGATTTAATCACGACAAAAAAACACACACGAAAGGATAACAACTATGGACTACCCAAATAATAACACAGAATCACGTAAAA
>JAKQFQ010000434.1 GCA_029558315.1 Bacillota bacterium | reverse complement strand
CTTGATCCGCTTAGTGTGGATGTCATAGAAGTTTTGTTGCTGTCCCACATTACTGTACCTGTAAATGATGAATTAGAATTAACCTCTATTTCATAGTATGCTGCACTGTCATTGTTTGGATCTGTATGCTGTGCACTAAATTTGGGTGTTGTAGATAATATCCAGGTAGGATCCTCCATGCCGTCAGTTTTTAAGTAAGCTGGAGCAAAGGGTTTTCCTGACATAGTGAAATTTGCAGTTTCTGACCAGTTGCTTACAGCTCCATTGTTATCCCAGAATCTAATGCGCCAGTAATATGTTGTTCCGTTTAGCGATAATGCTGTTCCTGAATATGAGATATCAGGAGACCTTGATCCGTTGGCAATTGAAGTAACAGCTGTTTTATTACTATCCCACATTACAGTTCCTAGAAAATTTGATTGAGTATTCACTTCTATTTCATAATATACTCCGCTGTCGCCTGCATCAGGGTCACTGAATATTGCACTAAACTCTGGTGTTGTATCTGTTACTTTTATTGGGTTGCTGCTTCCTTCTGTATATAGTGAACTTGGAGGGTTAGGTGGAGAATTGGTTCCGCCTTCTGTTTGGCTTCCGTCTGTTTGTCCGGATTTCTGCTCTAATGTAGATTGTGTGATTGTTCCTGACTTTAAACTTGTTCCCATCGAGAATTGTGCTGTATATGACCATGGACTTACTGTGTCCTTTATATCCCAGAATCTGATTCTCCAATAGTAGGTTGCTCCATTTGGGGATAAAGCACTTCCCATATATGATATTTCAGGAGACCTTTGTCCACTTATAATTGGGCTTATTGATGTTTTACCGCTCTTCCACATATTTGTGCCAGTAAAGTCAGGTTTGGTGTTTACCTCAATTTCAAAATATATTCCATTGTCTAAATTAGGGTCTGTATATATTGCACTAAATTTAGGTGAAAGGTTTGTTACGCTGACAGGATTGACAAGACCTTCTGTCAGCAGATTAACAGGAGAAGACGGAGGCTGATTGGGAATCTCTTCATTGTTGACAGTGGTTCTTTTGGAAGAATTTTTCTTAATGAATAGAACTTTAATATATGGAGGGTCGTTTGAGTATGACTGCAGTACCCCTGTTATATTATGTGTATGGTTGTTTTTCACAGGCAAAGATATAGATGGAGTTCCTGCTGCTAATCCGACTGTTCCTGTATCATTGTTTGTACTAACTGTAATATTGTGAGTATGGGATGATGCTCCCCCTGTTGTTCCGTATGATGAACTCCCAAGGGGATAATACTCATCAAGCTGTGAAAATCTTGTCCACCCTAGCGGTGGCAGGGCTGTAGCCATTACTATTGTTCCTTGTAAAGCCATACTGTCATTATTGCTCTGTCCGTATAACATTGATAAATATTTAGGAATATCTTCTGAAGCTTGCGTGGCAAATTCATTAATACTGTGTGTGTGAGTACTTGTGGCTGTATACACAGCAGTTCCGCTCTGGGCTGTAAGTATACTGCTTGGACCGTCGGTTATAGCTGCAGAGATGGTGTGTATATGTGCTGTTTCATTGCTGCTTCCTCCGTATGAAGAATTTCCTCTTGGAAATTTATTATCAAGCTGTGTAAATCTGGTAAAACCTGAGGGTATTGATGAATCAAAAAGAGATATCAGCCCACTATTAATCACTAAATTTCTGTTTGAGCATATTATCATATCAAGATACGGAGGCAGGGCTTCGGTACTTTGTGATGACAGCAGGATTTGATGTGTATGAGCTCCTGCTATTTGGACATCAGAACTGCTTCTTGCATTTCCCGTTGCAGCTGTTTGATAATCGGTTGTGAGTGTAGTCTGCGGATGCGAATGTGAGCTTGTCCCTCCTGTTTCTCCATATACAGAAGCTCCCTTCGGAAATCTTTGATAAAGCTCCTGACCTGTATCAGATATCATTTCCCAGTTGTCCGTACATGAAGAGTTTTTAAATAGAAGAAATTCTCCACTCCACTCTTCTTGTGCATTAGGTGCCGATTCGTTGCCGTAATACATATATACTGTTTTTCCGCTTTGAGGGAGATTAGGTATTTTTATCCAGATTTGTGTGTCGGAAGTATTGCACCCTCCTTCTATCCAGTATGAAAGAGATGTTGAATCATCACTGTCTATAAATCGCAGGTCATCGCAGTCTTCCTGAAGCTTTCCTTCTTGTATAAGAGATTTTGTATCATATTCAATTAATACATCTTCATTTATAAGGGGGGCATCAGAGTTTGAAACAAATATTGATCTTCTGTAAAGCCAGCTTGAATTGTACCATGCACTGCTGTCTTCGGATGTGTTTGTTATAAGAAAGTAGGCAACTGGTATACCTATAGCAATAACAAGTGCAGAAGCAATAAGTATAGTTCTTTTTGAAATGGACAGTTTTGTCTTTTTCATTTACATATATGATACCAGAAAGAAAGTAAAAGAAAACTAATCTCTTGTAATCTCATATAAAATTATAGATGCACAGTTTGCAACATTCAAAGATTCTTTTCTTCCCCTCATAGGTATATATATAATTTTATCGGCTCTTTTTAGGATCTCAGGATCAACTCCTTTCTTCTCATGACCAAATACAAGAGCAACTTTTTTAGGATACTCAATTTTTTGAAAGTTCTGGGCATCTTTAGTGAGTTCTACACAATAAATTGAAATGCCTTTCTCTTTCAGCTCCTCAATCGCTTCAAGCGTCGTATCGTAGTGCTGTGAGGGAACCATATCTGTTGCACCTAGTGCTGTTTTATCAAGTTTAGGATTATCTATATCTGTTGTTATTCCGCATAAATATATTTTCTTAACATTTCCTGCACCATCTGCAGATCTGAATATGCTACCTACATTGAACGCCGACCTTATATTATCCAGTACAATATGTATTTCCATTATCTGAATATATTATCTAAAACAAAATTAAGATTGATTTTATCACTTACAAGCTGTTTAGCAGTATTCTTTGCTCTCTTAAACATATCAA
>JAKQFQ010000432.1 GCA_029558315.1 Bacillota bacterium | reverse complement strand
CTCATGCTCTTTGCAGCAAGTTTTGATCTTTTAGCGTCATTAAATGATAGGTCTAAATCTTCAGGAAGCATAACTATTCCGGCCTTCCTTAATTTCTTAGTCTGAGCTTCATCAGCTGCAAGTCCTAAAGGTGTGTAGCCTGCTACTGCCTTAATTGCGTCCATTCTTTCCTTTAATGATTTACACTTGTGGATGTATGCGATTCCCTCTTCTGTAACTATATGTGTTATATCGTCACCGTAAATCATGATAGGGGGTATCTCAAACTTTGCCTGGGCTTGTAGTTTGAATGCGTCTAATTTTTCTAAGAATACTGGTGCCATTCCTTCTCCAAATGTTTCAACCATTTGGACGACTAGTTTTCTTCCTCTGTATATTGGCCCAATTAATGATTCTCTCATACCATCTTCTTTTGAAGCCATGAGCCATCCTTTTGATGGGTGTCTTCTGCCTGGTGCGTTGCATGCCATGTTAGGTGCTCCACCAAAACCTGGAATTCTTCCAGCGGTTGCAGCGGCACTGTTACCGAATTGGTCAATTTGAAGAGTTGAACCAAAGAATGCATCTACAGCATAATGGCCAGCGGCCTGTGACATTACTCTGTTTGATCTCATTGTTCCATCAGGACCTATTGGGAATATATCTGGTCTTGCCATAATATATTTCTCCATTCCAACTTCACTACCAAATGGCATGAAGGTTTCAGCCCATCCTGATTCTATAGCAGGTATCATTGTTGGGTGTGGATTTAATGCCCAGTGCGTACAAATCTTTCCTTTTAATCCCATCTCTTCTCCAAATGTTGGCAGTAAAAGTTCAACGGCTGCGGTGTTAAAGCCTATACCGTGGTTTAGAGTCTTAACTTCATATTTTGCGTAGACTCCAACTAAAGCCATCATAGCTATGAATATCTGAGATTCAGTAATTAATCTTGGATCTCGTGTAAAGAGAGGCTCAATATAATATGGATCCTCTGTGGGTATAATAAAGTCAACCCACCCACCGGGTATATCTACACGAGGTACTTTGTTAACAATCTCATTGACTTGTACTATTACAATACCTTTCCTAAATTTAGTAGCTTCAATTATTGAATGGGTTTCTTCTGTGTTGAATCCTGTGTAAAGATTTCCTTCCTTGTCTGCAGCATTTGCCGCAACTAGACATACTCTTGGTGTGAGGTCAAGATAAGTTCTGGCAAACAATTCCATGTATGTGTGAATTGCACCAATTGTTATCTTCCCATTCATTACCATGTT
>JAKQFQ010000428.1 GCA_029558315.1 Bacillota bacterium | reverse complement strand
TCTACAATATTTAAAGAATCAGATGCTTCTTTCTCCCAGAGAATGATAAGGTCAGAATTATCGTGAATTCTGTTTATTTTTTCAAGGAAGCGATCTTTCCGCTCCTGTTCCATAATATTCTGTTGGTTATCACAGGTAATTATGGTATCAGAAAAAAGGGGGTTATTCTTTATGGGGGTGGTGCAGGACTTTATCCTCAATCTCATGCACATCCCGGATAAGTTCATCCAGAACAGAGAGCACAGCTGGCATGATGGCAACCGCTCCGATAAGCGAGAATAACACGGCAATAACGGTTGTCAAACCAAAATTACTTATCATGTTAAAGTTCGAAAGCATGAGTGCTGAAAACCCGAAGAATGTTGCAAATCCTGATACCATAATGGCTGATCCGATTTTTCTGACACTCTCACGGATTGCATCAATCGCGTTTTCTGCGGTCTCCCGTTCTTCAAGATATCGCTCCATGATAAGAATTGTATATTCTGCAGCAACTCCTATGGTCATGGACCCAAGACAGGCAGTCATCGGTGTATAATCGATATTCAGGATGAGCATAGCGACTGCATTCCACCCGACAATACAGACGATAGGAACGATGGGAGTAACGGCATGAATCTTCCGATAAATAAGTGCCAGGAATGCCACAATCAAAATAAAGCCCAGAATTGTCATCTGTTCCTTACTCTCGGAAAGTTCTGAGATAAGTGTGGTAAAGAGATCAAAACTACCGGTAATTGATGCACTAATACCGGGTGGCGGAGTGAGAAGAACCAGGTCATTATTCATCTGGGTCTTGAGTTCATCCTGCTGAGGCATCTCAAGCCGCTTGGTTGAAAATTCTATGACCGTCTCTGTTCTGCCATTTACAAACTCGTCTCTGACTCCTTCTGGTATTTTGGATATTGCTTCATCTATCTCAAACTGGGTTTGTGGGATCGTTCCATTATTATAAATTTTAATATAATCCACAATACTCGTGGAACCGGTAATCTCCATGTACAGATTGAGTTCATTCTTCTGGAACGTATCTATCCATTTGAGCACGTCAGGAGAGAGGACATTATTCCCGGTCACCAGTACTGGAATCGGTGTTGTAGAGCCGATTGTTCTGCTGACCTTATCCAGGGAGATCTTCGCCGGCATGTCAGATGGAACAAAGGTCCGTTCACTCGTAGAGATAGGAATTGTAGGATCAACCTGAAGACCGATGAATGCAAAGAGCACGGCAATCATCAGGATTGGAAGGGGATTTTTTGCGATAGTAACGGCGGTTTTTGAAAGAACCAGATCTGCTTTTGTCGGTTTTTCTTCTCCGAGCTTTCCTTTTGGCTTATATTTAATCAATACAGCAATGAGTGGAATCCCGATAAGTGACGTCATGTAACAGACGACAACTCCAATGATTGCGACAAGACCAAATGACCG
>JAKQFQ010000427.1 GCA_029558315.1 Bacillota bacterium | reverse complement strand
TTCTAAACCTTGATTTTATGGGAGTTTGCACCAAAAAGAGCATTGACCTCCCTTTTTTTGATATAATGTCCTCGACCAAAATTCCAAAATACCGAAAGGAGCCAATGCTCATGGACATTATACTTTATTTACTTCAATTCGTTCAATACCAACATAAACAAATTTGCTGGCTTATTAACTTTATCTGTAGATACATTCCCCTCAAGCAGTGGGCTTTGTGTAAGCGATGCTTCGTCAGCAGGGCACATCATCCCCACAGGTCTGCCCGCCGGAAAAAAGACTCCGTCAGACAGACAAAAGCAGCCCTTCGCTTACCGCTTCGGACTGCTTTTTCCACATCTCTACTACTTATTGAAATCTTCTATTCCCTTTCCGATGTGGTGGGGATGATATAGGCAGGTAGTACCGCTGGCTTGCCAAATCGTCAAAAATAAAATCAGAGTGCCTTACGGCACCCCGATTTTATTTTCTCCTCATTGTCTTCACCATCGGTGCTACCTGCTCATGGGCTACGCCCCCGAGACCCCCGGACAGAAAAACTCACCATCTGCAAAGGGGATGGTGAGTTTTCTGTCTTTGCCGCAATTGTGCCCTGGAATGTAGCCGATGTTCACTTTAGTAATTGTACGAATGTACATCGGCTATAAATACCGCTCCACAAATTCTGCTGGTGTTACAATTTCAGGTTTTTCTATTACAATATCAGAAAAATCCTTATCACCTGTAATAAGAACATCCACATCTTCAATAATAGCTGTAAAAAGGACCGGATAATCCTTCACATCACGAATTTCAAATAATTCTTGGTCAATCTCATCTGGTGTGTAGACATATTCAAAGCTCATCAAAAATAAAAGTCTTTCAATGTCAGCTTCTCTTTTCGGGAACTTTCTGCGTACTACACTTTTTAATTCTTCCACTACATATGAAGAAAGCACCAATTCATGTTCCGCAAAGATATATTCCATAATGGAATTGAACTTCTGACTCGGAAACAGTAACGCTGAAATCAACACATTTGTATCAAGCATTATCCGCATTTACTTCACCACGCTTTCCTGCCTGAGTTCTTTAATCATCCGGACTACATCTTCTTCGCTGTTCAATCCAGCCTGCTGTGCTTCTCCGGAAAATGCTCTCTGTGCCTCCCTAAACGCATCCATCGAGGAATTCATCATATATATACGACCACCTTCTTCCATGAAAAGCACTTTATCGCCGTTTTTTATCCCAAGTTTTCTACGAATCTCTACCGGAATTGTTACCTGACCTTTTGATGTTACTTTAGCAAGTTCCATATTAAAACCTCCTTTAAAATGTAATGCATTCCTTACTTTCCTTACACTGTTAGTATATCCCGTTTCCATGATAATATCAACTCCTTTTCAAAAAATTACACACCAAACGAGTAATCAAGAAACTCATTCTCTTCCGGCTGAGGCATTTCTTCTTCCCGGGAATCTTTTGTCTGCTCACAGACACTTTCCTGTTCCATCAATGACTTTCCTGCCGACGGGGTCACAACCTGCGGATTCCCCTGCTGATACGGATAAGACATTATCCCACCAGCCTGTAGTCCCGCCTGAAAGAATGCCTGCTGTTGCATCTGATACATGGCTGCAAGTGCCGGAAGATTGGAAAGCAGTTTCTGCTCCACAGTCTGCACCAGCCTGTCTGCAAAAGCATCCTCCTTTTCCCTGCTTTCAAGATAGGGATCGTTTTTCTTGGAAAGATGCCTTTCATAATAATCATTGATAGCCGCCACCACAAACGCGTTCTGCGACTTAAAGCTCTGTTCTACCTCTTCGGAATGCAGGCGTTCCCACGCCCGCACTCCTCCCTCATCCGTCATATTGAAACGAATGTTGTGATTCCTGTACTGCTTTGTCATATTGCCTCACCTACCTTCTGCCTGACTTGCTCTGATGTCTTAAAAGCATATAGCAGTAATACTCGTATCCTTTGGCATTAGCACGAATATCATGATTAAAAATGGTGGTGTCCGGATTATAATTCCCAAACTGCTCTACCAGTCTTGCTCCACCACCCATGAAGTAAACCTTCATCAGCTTCTCATTATATTCATGGTCACGAAGCTTCTGGAAAATCTCCTCCACATAGTCACAAATTGCCTTTTCCACAATGGATGCATGGGGCTCCGGCAGTTCAATCTTCCCGCTACGAAGAATATTATCAATTACATCGTCCATAAGATTGTCCCCCGTCTTGTCCTGCACCATGTTGTGAATCTTCTGAAAGCACTGGAACACGCCAAGCTTCTCGGTCCATGCCTTGCTTTCCATTGGTCTACCGTTATTCAGATACATCAGATTCATGGTGCCGTTTCCAATATCTGCAAGAAGCGTTACGCCTGCAAAATCCTTCAGATTCTCTGTCACTGCCGAGTAACACTGCGGCATAACCGTACATCCGGCAAACTCAATACAATAAAGTCTGTCCTTATAGCCGACCTCCACACTGCTGTTTCTAAGCATATATCTCTTAAAGTCCTCCCTCTGTGCCTGCACCCATTTAAGAGGAAGCCCAGCTGCAAGATGAATCCTTGCCCTGTTTACAGAGTCTGTCATTCCTCTTGCTTCCAGTTCCTTTACAATAGCCACAAGTGTCAGCACATAATTGTCGTCATCAGTCTGCTTATCTGCCACAAAACCCTTTCTTCCCTCTCCAATGACATAATATCCACCGTCGTACTCGATATAATCTCTGCTTAACACAGGTGCGCTGTCATACTTTGCAATTGCTGTCTTAAAGCATCTCCTGGCTGTTTTCATATTTCCGTAGCCGTTGTCTACTCCAATAATTAATGCTCCGTTCATACTGTATTCTCTAATCTTCTCTGTCATAAAATCCTCTCTTTCTCCAGCATCTGTGCCGGTAACCAAAATAAAAAATGTCCATGCATCTGTATCTCTACAAACACATGGACGAATTCACTGCCACTCTTGATATTTGGCGTATCCTTCCTACGAATTACTACACACTTTACTACACACTTTTTTCATCAAATTACACCATTTTACGATAAGTTACGATAGTTTCCTCTCAAATTAAAAATGCCCTCAAAGCCTGTAAAACCAAGCATTTGAGGGCATTCACGAGGTCTATAAAAAATGGACAGGCAGGAAATCTATAAATTCTTTAGGATAGAATCGATGATGTGGTAAACGAAAAAGCAGTTTTGGACTTCCAGTGAACTGCCCCTTCGTTT
>JAKQFQ010000409.1 GCA_029558315.1 Bacillota bacterium | reverse complement strand
GTAATCTTACCTTCAGCAACATAGGAAAGTGCCTGCTCATTAACCCCATCAAATGAGATTACCATAATATCACCGGCTTGGATGTCACTACCTACATGTTTCCCTGCTGCTTCAATGGCTTCAATTGCACCTAATGCCTCGTTATCATTCTCGCAATAGACAACATTGATATTATCATAGGTCTGAAGGAAATACTCCATAACTTCTCTGCCCTTCGCCTGTGTAAAATCACCGGAAGCTTCTTCTAATAAATCCCATCCATAAGTAGCAGCTGCATTTTCCAGACCTCTGGTTCTACCAATCTGTGCAGTTGCACCTATGGTTCCCTGGATATTAACGATATGGAGATCCTCAGCTGCAATATTTTGTGCAATGGCATATTGATGCAGCCATTCAGCAGCCTTCTTCCCTTCCAATTCAAAATCAGAACCTACCCAGCAGGAGAATAGACTTTCATCTTCTACATCTACCATACGATCAACAATAACCACCGGAATTCCGGCATCTTTGGCTTCTGCTAATACCGTATCCCAACCGGTCTCCGTAACCGGTGCCAATACAATATAATCTACATCCTGCTGAATAAATCTTCTTATTGCCATAATCTGATTGGTCTGCTTCTGTTGACCATCATCAAATAGCATTGTATAACCATTAGCCTGCGTAAATGTCTCTGTCATGGATTGTGTATTCGCACTTCTCCAGTCAGACTCCGCACCAAGCTGTGAAAATCCAACAACAATCATATTAGTAGATGCCGTATTCGTGGATATGGGTTCATTCCCGGTTCTGCTACACCCAAATAATAAGATAATCAAAATGATACTGATTAAATAACGTGCTTTCACATTGACTCCTCCGTACAAATCATCTACGAACAGTATAACATGACATTGCTCATGTTACATCATTTCTTGGTTTTTTAAAGCTTTCTTTTTCCTTGCAATAACTAAGCTCTGTACAACCAAGAACATGCATAACATGGATGCATTAGTAATTCCGGTCCACCACGCTTCTCCTAATCCTGCTGAAGAAACAATATTCTGAATCGTACTTAATGATAATACTCCGAATAAAGTACCAATGATGTTACCTACACCACCGGTTAACATCGTTCCTCCAATAATAGAAGAAGCAATTGCATCCATTTCTGCGCCACTTGCATGGGAGGCAGAGCCTGAACCAACATGAAGGAAGTACACATACCCACCTATACCGGCCAATAGTCCACAGATAACATAAGAGATGAATTTTGTTCTTTTTACATTGATTCCAAGCATTAACGCGCTCTGCGCATTACCGCCAAGTGCATAGAATTTACGTCCCAGTTTCGTCCATTTTAATACGACGAAGAGAATTACTACAATAAGTAAAGCAACAACTACTCCAATCTCAATATAAGCATTTACATATTTACCAAGTTTATTAACTGACCCAAGGAAGGGAATTACCAGTCTGGTCTCCTTTAATGCTACGAAATCTTCGTTAGCAACATTGAACGGATTCGTATTGACTATAGTAGTCATACCTCTTGCAAAGAACATACCCGCCAGTGTAACAATGAACGGCTGAATGTCCAGATAAGAAATCAGAAATCCCTGAACAATTCCAAATGCCAAACCAATACCAAGAGCAATCATAATAGATCCCAATACACTTCCACCATGATAATCAAGGTACACTGCACAACACATACTAACAAGAGCCGTCACACCGCCTACAGAGATATCGATTCCACCGGTAATCATGACAAGACTCATGCCACAAGCCAGAATAATTAAGGCAGCATTTCCATTTAGGATATTAAAAAATGTCTGTGGTTTTAGAAATCCTTTTCCTTGAAAGATCATTGCACCAATATACAGGGCAAAGAAAACAACAATTGTAATTGTAAGAAGCAGATTCGTATCTGTCATTTTTCCTAATTTTTTTTTCATTTCGCTTCTGCCTCCTTCTTTGGTGCTATAAAAGCCTTGATATTCTTCCACAGTTTTGCGAACCATTCTCTAACAACAGGTGCACTTAAGACTACCAGAAGAATAACAACAACTGCTTTATATGCAGATAATGCGTCTGACTTTACATCGAATTTGTAAAGAGTTGTTGTAAGGAATTGAATAACGTATGCTCCCAGAATTGATGCTGTCATATTGAATTTACCACCGCTTAATGAATTACCGCCAAGTGCTACAGCCAGGATAGCATCCATTTCAATATCTTTTGCAATAACCGAGTAGTTAATAGACGATATTCTGCTGACTTTAATTAATCCAACCACTGCTACACATAATCCCAGAATAACAAAAGAAAGAAATTTTACAAATGTCGGATTTAAACCATTTAATCTGGAAGAGCTTTCGTTAATACCAACAGCCTGAGTATAGAATCCAAGATTAGTGAACTTCAACACCAATGCAATGATGATGATACATACTCCTGCAATAAAGATTGGTGTCGGAATCGGTATTCCTGGTATAAAACCTCCAAAATATCCAAAGGATGGCTCACTGATAATTGGTAATTCATTATTATTAATCCATGCTGCAATAGAACGGCCGGCAGTAAACAGAATCAGAGTAGCTACCATCGGCTGAATCTTGAAGAATGCAACCAATACTCCGTTAAATGCTCCAAATAACATCGCAACAATACAGCTAATTAAGAAAGCCACAATAATCGGTGCCTGTAAAGTCTCCGGTCTAGAATTCGTTCCACAAAGGACTCTGAGGATTACACTTCCACTGATTGCAATTGCGGCACCAACGCTGATATCCTGGCCTCCGGTGGCCGCAGTAACCAAGGTCATTCCAATTGCAAGAATGACCAATTCGGAACCACAATCCAGAATTGTCATTAGATAGCCTGATAGAATTGGATTCCCGGCACTATTATATCCAACGTTAATCTTAAAAAAAGATGGATCCATAATTAGGTTAAAGATTACAAGCAGTAATAATGCAACAATAGGAATGATAATTCGATTACCGGCTAATTTTGTAATCCATGCGCTTTGTTTCTTTTTTGATTCCATCCTATTTCTCACCTCCTGCAATCGTACTCATTATCATATTCTGTGTTAATTCATCACCCTTAAGTTCACCAACGACTTTACGATCTCTCATAACAACCAATCGTGAACAGGTTCGAAGCATTTCATCTGTTTCAGATGATATAAAGGTTATACTCATTCCTTCAGAAGCCAGTTTTAAGACTAATTTCTGGATATCTACTTTAGTACCAACATCAATTCCTCTTGTTGGCTCATCTAATATTAAATATTCCGGATGTGTTAGAAGCCATCTCGCAAGAATACATTTTTGCTGGTTACCACCGGACAGAGACTTAATCGGGGTATCTGCTGAGGCTGTCTTAATACCAAGCAGGTTAATGTATTCATCTGCGAACTTATTCGCTTCTGCCTTTGTAAATGGTTTAAAAAATCCCTTCATAACCTGCAATGCAATGATGATGTTTTCCCGAACTGAAAGGTCTCCGATGATACCATCCACTTTACGGTCTTCCGGTAGATATCCGATACCATTACGCATGGCATCAATCGGTTTTTTTATCTTGATCGTCGCTCCATTTTTCTTCACAGTTCCGCCTACAACATGATCAGCACCAAAGATAGCACGCACACATTCACTACGTCCGGAACCAAGAAGTCCTGTAAATCCATTTACTTCACCTTTTTTAATATAGAAATCAAACGGTTTAATTCCTGCATTGCTGATCAGATCATTGGTCTCAAATAATGCACCACCATTCTCTTTTTTCTCTATCTTTACCGCTGCCTTTATATCCGACAGATCATCCAGTTCTTTTCCCAGCATCTTTGATACCAGTTGTAATCTTGGCAAATCCCGAATCTCGTATTCGCCTTCTAATTTTCCATCTCGAAGTACTGTAATTCTGTCACATACTTCATAAACCTGATCCAGAAAATGGGTAACAAAGATAATACCCACGCCTCGCTTCTTCAAATCACGCATTAACTTAAACAGTTTTTCTACTTCCTGTTCATCTAAAGATGAAGTTGGCTCATCCAAAATCAATACTTTACAATCCATATCTACTGCTCTTGCAATGGCTACCATCTGTTGTACTGCGATGGAACAACTAGCCAACTGCTGTGTTGGAGTTGTCGGTATATCTAAGGTTTCCAATATTTTCCCGGCACCCTCATTCATTTTCTTCCAATTTAATAATCCATAACTATCTCTTCCTATGAAAATATTTTCAGCCACGGATAGATTCGGGCATAAGGTAATCTCCTGGTACACTGTGCTGATTCCCAATCTCTGTGCATCCTGTGGTGAATGAATGGATACCGGCTTATCTATTCCTTTTAGAAAAATCTGACCTTCATCTTTACTGTAAACCCCGGTCAATACTTTGATTAAGGTGGATTTTCCTGCTCCATTTTCGCCCATGAGTGCATGAATTTCTCCTTCTCTCAGGAAAAAATCAACACCCTGCAGGGCATGAACCTCATGGAAGCTTTTATGTATATTGCTCATTTCCAGAACCGTCTTATCTCTCACTTTTGGCTCACCTCCACTAACTGTATCAAAGAAAGGCACAGCGCACTTAACATTCTTCTTCTTCATGGTGCGCTGCGCCTTACTTATATGATGTTCTAAGTTTATTTCAACGTCGTTACGCTTTGCATATCAAGAAAGATCTATATGCCGTACGTATCTACATCTTCCTGTGTAATTGTTGTTGCATCAAATCCTTTCTCATCCATGATGATAACTTTTTCTTCTAAAGTTTCACCATTTTCAAGTTTCTGAATGATGTCGTTGATATATGCTGCCTGGAAAGGATTACACTGTCCATCATAGTTCCAGTTGCCATTTAACAATTCTTCTAATGCATACTTGTTGCAGTCAAATCCAATAACGATAACGTCTTTACCTACACCATGAGAGATATTAGCTTTATCCAATGCTGCTACAGCACCTTTAGCCATATCATCATTTTCTGCATAGATAACATTGAAGGATTCTCCGGAATCAATAACAGACTGAACAATCTGCTGTGCTTTCTCTGCATTCCACTCTGCTGTCTGCTGTGTAACAAGATTCCAGCCTGCAGATTCTACCTGTGCATCCAAAGCGCCTGAACGACCCTTCTGTGCTGCGGAACCCATAACGCCTTGAAGATGAATTATGTTGTACTCTTCAAGATTCTGTGATGCCAACCAATCAACTGCCTGCTGTCCTTCTTTTGCCATGTCAGATACGATAGAAGCTTCATAAAGACTAGGATCTGCATCAATAGTACGGTCGAACAGAATAACCCTTACGCCGGCTTCCTGTGCATCCTGAAGGACAGAATCCCAACCTGCTGTATCAGCAGCGGAGAGAAGTAAATAATCAACACCATCCTGAATGAACTTCTGAGCTGCTTCAATCTGCTCATCATTCTTTAAGCTGTATGCGAAGTATGCTTCATATCCATTCTCTTCTGTAAA
The DNA here is from genome assembly GCA_029558315.1 of Bacillota bacterium. GTDB lineage: Bacteria > Bacillota > Clostridia > Lachnospirales > Lachnospiraceae > NK4A136. The sequence goes on along the minus strand of JAKQFQ010000409.1, from coordinate 422 downwards.
TGTTGCCTTCATATCGTTGTCATTAGCTGTACGATATCCGGATTCATTTGGATCGTTGTTGATGATACCAACTTTAATCAGTTCACCATCTGCTGTAGGTGCAGGTGCCTCTGCGTCTGTAGCAGCCGAAGCAGCTTCTGAGGCCGGTGTGGCCGCTGCATCGGAAGCTGCGGTAGTAGCCGTTGTGCCTGTTGAGTTACATGCTGTCAACGAGAATACCATTGTTGCAGCTAACAGTGTTGCAAGAATCTTTCTTTTCATAAATATGATAACCTCCTAATTATGCAATGTCATTTAGATAAGCATTTCGTCTGTTAGGAAAGGTATCTCACAGGTTACAAGCCTCTGAAAAATCTGTTTAGTTAAGAAAAGGCATGTGAAAACGGTTGAGATTTGAATCAGGAAAACAAATCTGACGGTTT
>JAKQFQ010000250.1 GCA_029558315.1 Bacillota bacterium | reverse complement strand
AATCATATTTGGGGATTGTAAAAGAAAAATAAAACAGATAAAATAAAGGCAGTCAAAAAATCTGAAACACATCAGGGCAAGTCTGTCTATTTTATTCCTACAATAAACTTACACTATCCTTTCCTCCATCCATATTGCATAACATCCCCAAATAGCTTATAATTATTACAGATTCTGCTATTGGAAAAACAAGGCCAGAAAAGGAGATTACATATGAAAAATATCAAAATGTCAAAGAAGCTATTACTCTTGACAGTCATCACTGCACTGATTCCTCTTTATGTTTCAACATTAATTAACACATTTCACCTATAAAGCAGAGTTGATCCAGACAATCAATGATAAGAATATCGTTTATACTGATTTAACTGCCGCAAAGGTTTTAACATATTTTGATACCTGCGAAGCGCAGGGAATATTGGTTACTGACTCCACTAATGTTGAGGACGTTCTAAAAACCATAGTTCAGGGCGATAGCATTTCCAATCTTCAGCGGAAAAACATTTCTGAAATTGTGGACCCGCTAAGAACCACTTCTGAATTTACAGATGTTTATCTCACCGATGCCAATGGAACCATCATTTATTCCATCTCAGACAAAAATTGTGAAGGAACCGATGCCTCTGCGAATGGTTCTGTTGCGCTGGCTCTTTCAGGAACACAGAACTGGTCAGATTTGATATACTCAGACCAATACAACGTTGATTGCATGACCCTTTCCACTCCTGTGATCAGTAATCAATCTGTTATTGGCACCGCCAACATCGTGGTAAATATTACCTCAATTGATAAGATTCTTCTTCCGGACAAAGAGATTTTTGGACAAACCGCCCGGGTATTTCTGGTTGATTCCAATGGTCTTCTTCATTCCGATGCAGAAGATGGCAGCGAGTTGGCTCTGGAAACCACCATTTCTTCAAATGCAGTTCAATTACTTCAAAATGAGATTGCAACAGGAAATACCGAGTATCGCTATAGTGGTCAATATGTCAACGCTTACGGCACGGACGTCTGTGGTGCCCTAAGTGTTATTCCTTTTGGTACGTCCCACCTCGGACTGGTAATTGAAGTGGACTCCTCTGAATCTTTAGCCCTGATTTCCAGCATTAAACTTGGCGTAATCATTATTCTTACTGCCGCTGCATTCTTTGCAGTTGGTTATTCCATTTATGTTTCTATGGGAATTTCAGCACCAATCACGTCGATTGTTAATGAAGCCAAGAGAATATCCAATTACGATATCACCAAAGATATTGATAAAAAGCTGATTAACCGAAAAGATGAAATCGGTAATCTGGCGCAATCCGTCCAGGCAATTACCGATAGTCTGAAGGAACTTATCGTTCAGATTTCTGCAACTTCGCAAAATGTTGCGGCTTCTTCCGAAGAATTAACCGCATCCTCTGAGCAGACCTCCATTGCTTCTTCTGAGATAGCAACAACAATTGCTGAAATCGCCAAAGGCGCTGCTTCACAGGCTGAATCAACAGCAGATGGTTCTGACAAGCTCAATGAACTCGGTCAGCTGGTTGAGGAAGAGAATACCAATATTGAGCAGGTTGACCGTTCCATGAATCATGTCCAGACCAGTGTGCAGGAAGGTCTTGATATAATTAACATTTTATCAGAGAAAAACAGACTTAGTTCAGAGGCTTCCCGCATTGTACAGGAAAGCATCATGAACACTAATGATAGTGCTATCAAGATTAGTGAAGCAAGTTCCCTGATCGCATCTATCGCAGAGCAAACCAATCTCTTATCGCTAAATGCTGCCATTGAAGCCGCACGTGCAGGTGAAGCCGGTCGTGGTTTTGCAGTTGTTGCCGATCAGATTCGTGTGCTGGCCGATCAGTCCTCTGAATCAACCACCACAATCAACGAGATTATCGAAGAAGTTCAGAGATCTATTGGTATAGCCGTTGAGAAGACCAATGAATCTGTTCGCATTCTGGAAGAGCAGACAGAGGTTGTTGAAACTACTAAGAATACATTTCATCAGATTTCCAATTCCTCTGATGAAGCAAGAAATATTGTAAGCACATTATCTGCCTCAAGCAGTATTATCCAGCAAAGCAATCATGGCGTACAGGATATTATCAATACACTGTCTGCTGTTGCTGAGGAAAATGCCGCTGCAACAGAGCAGGCTTCTGCTTCTGTAGAAGAGCAATCCGCTATGATTGAACAAATCGCTACCGCCAGTGGAACACTGGCCAACCTCGCCCAGGAATTGAGCGAACAGATTGCTAAGTTTTCTATATAGGAGACCACTATGAAGAGAGCACTCAAAACGATTATTATTCTGGGTATACTAACAGTTTTGATTGTTGGTACCCTTTTGGTTCGTGCAATTGTTAAGAAGAGTCAGATTATTCCACCCAATGCTCCCAATACGATTGGCAATACTGCCGGCAACCTTTATAATGGAGGGCTCTTTTGCGAACATGACGGCATTGTATATTTTGCTAATGCCTATGATAATGGTAGTCTTTATGCCATGAATCCTGACCAGAGTAATATTGTTAAGATTACTTCTGGAGATATCTCTTTTATCAATGCAGGCGGGAATTATCTCTATTATTATTCTGAATCAGCTGCTAATCAGACAGGTCTTGGTTATGTCCGCAACGGACGGGCAATCTATCGCACTGATATTTCCGGTCAGACTACTGTCCTTCTGACCCGCTCTACAACTGATGGAATGATGCTTGTTAATGACACCTTATATTATGTCAATTTTGCGGAAGATGATACCCAACGTGATACCGCGCTGGTTACTCTTGCTTCAATTACAACCAACGGAGACAATCCAGCTACCATTGCAGAGATACATCCTAAGATTGGCTGCTGTCAGAACGGCTCCATCTATTATGGGAATACAACCGGAGACCACTATCTGTATGAATTGGACACTGCAACGAACAATGTTTCTCTCTTCTTAGAAATAGAAATGTACCAGCCTATTATTCAAAACGATATCATCTATTATATGGATATTGCAGATGATTATCGACTGAAGGCTTATTCCTTAAGTGATCAGAGCATCACCACCATTGTTGATGAAAGAGTAGATGCATTTAATCTTTCTGGTTCCATCATTTACTATCAAAATTGTAATCCGGAAGATTATGCGTTAAAAAGAATAGGAATTGACGGCACCAATGAAGAACTCGTCAAATCCGGAGTCTATACAAATATTAGTATTACATCTGATTATGTGTATTTTACAGAATTTGGAAATGACCTTCCGGTATATCAGACACCTACAACCGGAGATATTATGATTAGTAATTTTTCTGCAGCATTTGATGCTGCGGTAAATAATGATTAAACAGAAGCAGGAGAAAAACATGGATTATACAAAGCGGGCTCAGGAAGTATTTGCAGAAGATATTTTTGCAACAAAGACTACAGGAATTGTAATTGATCAAGCAGATGTGAATTACGCCAGATGCTCTCTGGCTATTAGTGAGAAGCATCTGAATGCCAACAAAAGTGTCATGGGAGGAGCAATCTTTACTCTGGCTGATTTTGCTTTTGCCGTTGCATCCAATAGTGAAGGAACATCAACCGTTACCTTAAGCAGCGATATCATGTATCTTGGTGTTGCCAAGGGTTCTACCCTGATAGCAGAAACCAGCTGTCTCAAATCCGGCCGCAAGACCTGCGTAATGGAAATTGCCATTACAGATGAACTGGGTACAAAAGTGGCTCTAGTTACTACTACCGGATTTCGTCTCGGATAAAACATAAGTATCTGTAATATTAGCAAGCATTTCCGCAACCGTCAGGTGTAACAGCGGATGGCGATAATTCGGTTCCAGAGAATTCATCGGTGCAAGAACAAAGTCTCTGTTATGAGCATCCGGATGTGGAATTTGCAGCGTTTTGGAATCATATACCAGATTATCATAAAAAATAATATCAAGATCCAGTGTTCTGGGTCCCCAATGAACAGTGCGCACCCGCCCCTGTTCATTTTCTATTACTTGCAACATGCGCAGCAATTCTTCAGGTTCATAATAAGTCTCGACTTCCATGATTCCATTATAAAAGTCATTCTGTTTCACCTCGCCATAGGGAATGGAACGATATATCTCAGAGAACTTTACCACTCTGCACATCGGATCATGGTCTAGCGCTGCAATGCCAGTCTCAATCAGGTTAATACTGTCACCTTCATTCGAGCCAAATGCGACATACGCAGTATGACGTTTTCTGTGTATACAGACAGAGACTGATTCAAATTCAGCATCTATCGGAGCCTCCGGTTTACGAACTTCAAGAGTAATTGCCATAATCTGCTCCGAGCGTTTCAGTATTCCAATTGCAATTTTCTCTGCAACAGCCTCAATCAGCAGACACTTTTTTTCCTGCATCATTTCTATTATCCACTCACAAACATCAGCATAACTAACGGAAGCATTTAAATCATCCAGTATGCCTGCTCTTTGAAGATTCAGAGAAAGAACTGCATTGATATAAAAGAACTGACCATCCTTTCGCTCTTTTTCCAATACACCATGGTATGCATATACCTTCAGATTATCAATTCGAATCTCATCCATATTAACCTCTCCGCCTCTTCCTGCTACACAATCAACGCCTCTATCATTTGAAGTGCCCGTGCATTCTCCAACACATCATGTACTCTGAAAATGCTGCAGCCTTTCATAGCCCCATAAACAGATAGTGCAAGGGTTCCTTCCATTCGTTCCCCGGTCGGTACCAAAAGTGTATTTCCAATTACTGATTTTCTGGACACACCCAAAAGAATGGGATATCCCAATTCTTGCAATTGATCAACCTGCCTGATTGCTTCAATATTCTGCTCATACGTTTTCGCAAATCCGATTCCAGGATCAACGACGATCTGTCCATCCTGTACCCCGGCCTCTTTGAGCACCCCAACTGCATTGCGCAGTGTACTTAACATATCTTTCATGAAATCATCGTATTCCGTTCCCTGCTGGTTATGCATCAGACAATAAGAACATCCTGTTTCTGCAACCAGCATTGCCATTTCCAGGGTCTGCAGACAACTAATATCATTAATCATATCCGCCCCGGCAAGCAATGTCTCCCGGGCTACTGCCGGCTTGGTCGTATCCACGGAAATAGGAATATTATAATCCTTTCTAATGCTCTCAATCACAGGAAGGATTCGAGCAATCTCTTCCTCAACAGATATCGAAAGATACCCTGGTCTTGTTGATTCTCCTCCAATATCGATAATATCAACACCCTGGTCTATCATTCTTGTAACCTGTGTCATCGCACTAGAAATGTTCATGTACTTTCCACCATCAGAAAAGGAATCCGGCGTAATATTAAGAATCCCCATTAAGTATGTTTTTTTCTCTGTGGTTAGTTCTTTCTTACCAATCCTCATCCATTGCTCCTTAGTGAAACATTTAGTAACTGAAAGAATCGATTTTGCAGCTCCTGATTATCCTGAAAAAGTCCTCGCGTTGCCAAGGTCACAGTCTTCGTTCCCGGTTTCTTTACGCCCCGCATTGTCATGCACATATGCTCTGCCTCAATCATAATCATAACTCCCTTCGGCTCTAAATGCTCCATAATTGCATCTGCCACCTGCGAAGTCAGTTGCTCCTGTAATTGTAGTCTTTTGGCAAACACTTCAACCGTTCTTGCCAGTTTACTAATTCCAACAACCTTACCATCCGGGATATAGGCCACATGTGCTTTTCCATAAAAAGGCATCAAATGGTGTTCACAAGTCGAATAAAAAACGATATCTTTTTCGAGAACCATCTCACTAGAATCCACATGAAATGTCTTACGAAGATGCTGTGCAGGATCTTCCTCCATACCAGAAAAAATCTCCGTGTACATTCTTGCAATTCTTTCCGGAGTTTCTTTTAAACCTTCACGATTAATATCCTCACCGATTCCCTCTAGCAGCAGTCTTGCCGCTTCCTGTATCTTCTTCTCATCTACCATCTTGGTTCCATTTCCTTCCAACTTTATCTCTTAATCGTCTTCCACTTATTTAAAACTATACTCTGCAATCTTCCTAAATAGGAAAGTGATCCAAACACTAATATACCACATTTATCACCAGCTAACAATATCGCCATTTCAACTGCCTCTTCCAAGCTGTCTGCTACAGTAACATTTGGATTGTATTCTCTGGCTTCTATTGCAAGTTCATAAGCCTGCATGGCGCGTGGGTTATCCGGTGGCGTAATTGTAATAATATGTGCTGCCCGCTTTGCAGTGATCTGCAGAATCTTCTCATGCTCCTTATCCTTGAGTACACCAATAATATAAATTAACGGAGTGTTTGGAAAATACACCTCAATCGACTCTTTCAATCGCTTGGCTGCATCTTCGTTATGTGCACCATCCATAACAAAATAAGGTTTCTGATGTAGAAGTGTGAAACGTCCGTTCCAAGTCGTATGAAGCAATCCCTTCTGCATCTGTTCTTCACGAATGACGAATCCCTTCTGCGTTAATGCATCGCAAACCTCAATTGCAACGCAGGCGTTTTCTGGTTGCCACAATCCTGCAAGAGAAATTGATAGTTTCTTTCTCTCCTTATAACAAAAGGTCTGCTTTTTCAAACCATATTTCACCTGTTGTGGTTTCTTTGAAACGACAAGCTGACATTTATGTTCCGCGCATTTTTGTTCAATTACTCTTGCAGCCTCTTCTTGCTGGACTGCGCTGACTACAATCGCATCATCCTTAATAATTCCGGCCTTGGCAAGTGCAATTTGTGTAAGACTGTTTCCCAGAAATGCCATGTGGTCATATGAAATTGATGTAATCACAGCCACGAGTGTATTGGTTATTATATTGGTCGCATCCAGGATACCACCAAGTCCGGTCTCCAAAACAACAATATCACATTTCTTTTTTTTGAAGTACCAAAAAGCCAAAGCCGTCTCTATTTCAAATAATGTTGGAGAAGGATTTCCTTCTGCTTCCATTTTAGTCACACATTCTCGAATATAGGTGATTCCCTCACAGAGCGCCGCCTTGGAAATCATCTTGCCATTCACTTGGATTTTCTCGCGATATTCTGAAATAACAGGAGACAGATACCGCCCGGTTCGATATCCTGCCGTCGTCAGAATTGTCGAAACATAAGCCAATACAGAACCCTTTCCATTGGTACCTGCAATATGAATAAATTTAAGCTGTTCCTGCGGATTGCCCATATAACCAAGAAGCATACGAATACTATCCAGACCTAATATACTGCCATAAGTACTAACCTGTTCAATATATTCCTTTACTTCCCGCTCTGTCATGTTCATCATTCCTTACTCTAGTGTTTTTGTCTCTTACTTTGTCTCTGTTGTACTGGAATTTACCTGTTTTTCATTGCTCTGCGCCATTGTTTCCACACTTGGCTGCCTATATGGCTGTTGTACCATATTCATCTGTTGCGGTTGCCTATATGACTGCTGTTGCATATATGGCTGTTGCGGCATATATGGCTGTTGTTGCATATATGGCTGTTGTTGCATATATGGCTGTTGCGGCATATATGGCTGTTGTTGCATATATGGCTGTTGTTGCATATATGGTTGCTGTTGCATATATGGTTGTTGTTGCATATATGGCTGTTGTTGCATATATGGTTGCTGTTGCATATATGGTTGTTGTTGCATATATGGTTGTTGTTGCATATATGGCTGCTGCGAACCATAGAATGGCTGCGCAAACATTTGCCCTACATATGTCTGTTGTCTGTTCTCATGCTGAGGTTTCCATTTCGGTGTGGGATTTTCTGTCTCCATCTTTTTATCAATCCGATTGTAGATATAACTAATGGCAAATGCTAAGATACCACAGGCTAATATTGTAATTGCTCTTGCCAATGTGGAATCAAATTCCACATCAAAAATGACAAGCTTAACAATGCTGATAATCGACAGAATCAGACCATATAATCGAATGTATCTGTATTTTTGTATGAAACCTACCAGAATACAACCGATTGACATTAGCAGACAACACAGACTTACTACAAAGCCGGCTGCATTATAAGAACTTAGCACGATTGCCAAAAACAAAGTCAGCTTAATACCAATATAGTATCCACATAATGGGTTATTACGCAGATGTTTCATCATTGCAGGAATATTCATAATACATAGTCCTAAACAGATAACTACCTCAATTGTATGAATTATGATATTGTCTGTCATAAGAACAAATACCATGTTAATAAGCAGAAAGAGGGCTGTAACGATTCCCGCAAATATTTTGATTTCCTTTTCACTCTTCTCATAATCCTTCCATTCTTTACAGAAAACAGAAAAGGTAATAATTACGCAAACGATGGAACAAATGAGTAGAAAGAGAAGCTGCGCCAGTTCAGAATCCATGTCCTCTTTAATACAGAGTTGTAAGACATTTGTGGCTCCCAGTATAAACGCAACAACAACTTCAGCTTTATATCTCCAATGGTAGATTTCAGGTCTAAGAAGCAGTACTAATATGTGTGCCGTAACAAACAGAACCAAGAGTCCTATATACATTCCAATATAATGGATTCCTGAGACAATGGTAAGAAAAAATGCAACCATGGACAGTGTATAGTAAAATTTATCTTTGGTAAAATAAGCCAGCGTCAGCATTGCTACTACAACGATAACGCAACCGATTATTTTCAATGAGTCTCCCATATAAAGGGAGTTAATCATAGTCATTGCAAAGCAAAAAGACAATGTAACTCTCCGATATTGACCAAGTTCTTTTCTGTCACAAACGAACCATACTCCTGATAGAAACAGCAATCTAATGATTCCAATCACAGTATCCACGGAGAGAAATGTTATGATATCTTCCATCCCTTTCGTCATAGAGTAATTACTTAAAATAAGTATAATTGCCAAAACATGAAAGGCATTTGCTCCTGAAGGATTTGCTCCACCTAAAACTACTCTTCTGCGACATATAAGTAGCAGTACCAAGGTGTAAATCAGCACTTCAATAATTACAATATTCTTCACCCAATCACTGTCGCTATTCCCAAAGATAACCATTAAATCGAGGTTCATTATTACGACGCCAATGGAATTGATCACCAAAGCAATTATATTGCTGGACCGTTTTCCTGTTCGATCAAGGAAAAGGTAAAATAACGATATCAGGAAGTAGAAATTGAAAAGGACAAGAAGAAAGATTTCAATTTGCATATGATCATCCATTTTGTTCTGATAGATGATACCAAAAAGCAGTGAAATCAATAAGCCTAACTGTCCAATCAACTTAAATAGCACCGACTTTTTACCATCAAGGAAAAACACAGCAACAGACCATAGTGCAAGAAGGATATATAGAACAATTTCATTAAAAATCCCAAATACAGCGTAGGTTAGAAAAAAGGAAATGTAGACCGCTCCGGTACCGCACCCTGCCAGAGAAATAAAAAAAGCATTTCTATTCTTCTTCATCCCCCAAAGACCGCATCCAAGAATCAGTATGCTTACAATAAAACATCCAACCATCCTTGCAACATCACTCAGCGAATCATACGCCACTGTTGCTACCAGAATCAATCCAATAAAGATCAAAATTGAAGCCAGTATTCCCATAATATTATTTCCAACCATATGTTCCAATCCGTTGCGTTGCATTGGCTGCTGCATCTGTTGCTGCATCTGTTGTTGCATTGGCTGCTGCATGTTTCTTTCTGTATTATTCTCCATTTTTTCTCCTTTAACAGGCTATTACTATTTGTTATACCAGAACGAGTATATATTTATTAAAGTTCCATATACTACAGACAATATCCAATCTTATAAAGGACTCATTATGAATAAAAAAAATAATCCACTGTTCTATAATTTCAGCAGACTTGGCACACTCGGATGTCTTATCGAGATAATTTTTACTGCACTTGGCAATCTTCGTCATAGAAAATATCATTTATCAGGAACCACATCTCTTTGGATGTTCCCAATCTATGGTACTGCGTGCCTGATTGGTCCACTGTATCAATGCATCCGTCGCTATCACTGGTTTACAAGGGGATTTATCTATGCCTCGCTAATCACAATCGCTGAACTAATCAGCGGTCGTATACTTCAACGAATTCATTGCTGTCCTTGGAATTATGAACATTCCAAATGGAATATTGGCAGAGTAATTCGGCTAGACTATCTCCCCTGCTGGTTTATGATTGGACTATTGTTCGAACAGTGTATAAAACATAATCATATGGCACAAAGAAACGAAATAGAATCGCCCTGCAATGATTCAGAGGAATATCCTTACACCACATACGAGCATTTCCTATTACGCAAAAGAAAGCAGGACGTGACGTCCTGCTTTATAACTCTAATCAAGTGCGTCTGTAATGTCGTTTAAGTCACCATTTCCAATATCCAACGTATTGATTGTTCTTCTCTTCATTTTAGCCTTTTCTGATTGTTCCAGAATAAAATTTTTAATTGCTTTGGCATTGCGAATATGGGATAAATAAAGCTGTGGGTTTGTTGTATCTCCCGTGTAACATATAATTGTTCCAAGTTTACACATTCTCTCCCAAATAGACGCTTCCAGTTTCACATCCACTACTTTATACATATAACAGTCATTCTCAACCTTATTAAAAAAGCCGGTATCCACTGTCAGCATATCTTCAGCAATTGTATATGTAGTAAATGTAAACGGCAGACCTAAAAACAACCATCTTTTTCTCTCTTTAAATTCCATAATCATACCCTCTCTTTTTTATGATATTATACTTCATACCTTTATGTTTCGCAACAAAATCTCATTTTTTTTCACTCTCTATTTGCGTTTTATACTTGGACAGCTTTTTAATCACTTCACAGATTGCTTCCGCTGTTCCATCAATCCCAAACACACTGGAATCTATTGACATACGATACCTCTCTGATTCCGACCATTCTTCCCCAGTAAAATGTTTAAAATACAGTGCTCGATCACGGTCATGCGACCTCATAATCTCTCTTGCTTTTTCTGAGGTCACCTGATACTCCTGCTTTAGAAAGGATAATTTCGCCGCTTCATTTGCATGAATATAAATACTAAATACTTCAGGATGTTCTCGTAATAAATATTCTGAACAATAGCCAACGATAATACAGCTTCCTTTACCGGCTATCTCTCCAATAACCTTCTTCTGTGCAATAAAGAGATCCTCATAGCCATCAACCTGAAGTCCCGAATAGGAATAATTTTCTGCAAAGAATTCCCAGAATCGATTGGTATAGAGTCTTCCCATATGATCACTGACATATCCTTTAGTGAAATCCCCTTCCTCAGCAATCAGATCAATCAAATTATTATCATATAGCGGGAGATTCAGTTTCTCGGAGAGAATCTTTCCGATTCTATGTCCGCCGCTTCCTGACTGGCTGCTAATCGTAATGATCAGGTCTTCTGTATTCCACTTACCCGGATGTGCCAGACTGCTAAGCCCCTGTCTTCCAGAAAGATAACCATCTGTCCAGTTCAAGATAATCCGGTTAAATATATTAACCAGTGGCGCAACCAGTAATGTTACAATCAGCGTACCTTCCCGTACACCAACGATATGACCTAAGAGCATCCAGGAGAGTATAACTGCCAGAATCGTCATCAACACATCCGTAATCAGTTTTACAATCCCCAGGTCCTTTTTCCATGCTTTGGCCAACACTACTGTAAAGGCTTCGCTTGACAACATTGCGACATTTGCCACGACCTGCATACTTACGCCAAGTGCCCTGCATACGATTCCAATCAATACCCCCCCCAACATAATTCCATAATTGGAAGGTTGGAAGGTACTAACCATAGAAAGACTTAAGTCAATAAAAAGCGCATAAATGATTGACAACGGTATTTGAAGCCAGTCCCTTCTGGTCATATTCTTTCTTAGAACCAAGGCTTGCACCAGAAACATCAGCACATATAACAAAAATGTAAATGTTCCCATAGAAATAGAGAAATACTCACTTAGAACATATGGGATTGAGGCAATTGGCGATGTACCCAGACAGGACTTCGTTATTAGTACAATTCCAAACGCATTTACAAGTAATCCAATAAACAAGAGAAAATAACGTCTTTTGTATTTTCTTTTTGAAGCCATCTCTAACTTCCGCCTTTCCTAGTTTAGCTGGCTCAAGCTGTCATCCACAATGGTATTTCTTGCTTCAAGACGTTGCAGATACTCAGATAACTCCACACTGCTTTCCAACATTTTGCATCCGTAAACGGTGTATTTTTCCATTTTTTCTTTACGGATCACGCTCCCTTGAACGTCAATGATATTATCATTCTTTTCTTTAATCTTACATGCAACACCAATTCCAATCATCAAATCCATTTTTTTCTTATGGTCTATTACAAAGCTAAAACCTGAAGTGCCAATGTCCTTTAACGTTGTATATAAAGTATCCTTCATGCCCTCAATCGTAAATAGCTGAGGCTCCCACAGGTACATTCGCTTCTCGCCTCTGCGGTTCTCTATTCCCTGAAATACCGGAGTAGCAATTCTGTGATATACCAGTCCGTCTTTTCTTACAGCCGTGATGTGACAGTTTTTAAAGGACCAGGTAACTCCCTGTTCCGTTCTTATCTCCAGATTGATTCGCACATTTCTCCCAACAAATTTTACCCGGATTCCTCTGTGCATAAATGGAATAACAAGAAGATATTTACCTGTATTACGAATCACTCTGGATATGAATCTAGCCTGCATATCCGTTCCATTGGTCACATTTACAACGACCTTTGTTCCGGGAATAATTTCTTGAAAATTCACAGTTTTCTCCACCTTTCATCCATTATTTAGATGTTACTTCATAAATAACTCCGCTAAACGGCATTAAGTTAATGAAAATATGTCCATCCTGACTGCTAATGGCCGCTAAATGTTCCTCTTTACCACCATATTTCTTATCATTACTCTGTAAAATCGGTTTCCATTTTTCTTTCGTATTCGTCTTGGACAATGCAATATCCAGATTTGTAACCTGAAGGTTCCCAAAATTAAGTGCGATCACAAAGGATTTCTTTGTACCGTTTCTTTTCATGACATAACATAAATCTTTCCCCTGCGTGCAGTATAGCCATTCAAATTGTTCATGCTCATACTCCCGGTCATAAAACGCTTCATTCGTACGATATAGCTTATGCAAATCCTGTATCAGTTGGTACAGGCCTGCGTGTAATGGTTGTTTTAAAACCTCCCACATAATAGAGCGTTTCTCGTTCCACTCCTCCTGCTCACCGATTTCATCTCCCATAAAAATCAGCTTTTTCCCCGGGTGTGCCAACATATACATATAATAGGCTCTTGCCTGTTCAAATCGTTCTGCTTCATTGCCGGGCATTTTCTCTACAATCGTTTTGGCCCCGCCGACAACCTCATCGTGGGAAAGAGAGAGCAGATACCGATCGTCATAAAAATACCACATGGAAAATGTCATCTTATGATAGAGATCCTCTCTCATAGCTACAGGACTCGAGAGGAAATGAAGCGAATCATACATCCATCCCATATTCCATTTATAATCAAAGCCTAGCCCACCTTCCTCAACCGGCTTTGTCACTCCACCACACCAGCCGGAAGAATCCTCCGCAAATAGCATTACTCCAGGATGTTTCTTCTTAAGGATCGTATTCATTGTCCGTACAAACTGCAAGCCGGCTTGATTCTCACCCCGATTTCTGTCTCCTTCACAATAAACCAGATTGCTGACTGCATCCATTCGCAATCCATCGAAATGAAATTCCTCAATCCAGTAATTGGCGGCCGAGATCAGGAAACTTGTCGTTTCTTTTCTCTCATGGTGAAACATACAGCTTCCCCACTGACTCTCTTGATTTCCATCCGGATAATACTCATATAATGGAGTGGAATCATATAATTTCAATGCATAATCATCAACAGCAAAATGAACCGGGACAAAATCCATAATAACGCCAATTCCTGCTTTATGACATTCATTGATGAAGTATTTTAGATCTGAGGCTGAGCCGTATCTTGATGTTGGAGCAAAATAACCGGTGAGCTGATATCCCCAGGAGCCGTCAAAAGGATGTTCCGATAAAGGCATCACTTCAATATGTGTAAATCCCGTCTTTTTAACATATGTAATTAATGGTTTCGCCAATTCCCGATAGGAATACCACCCATTCTCATCTTTGGGATTCTTTTTCCACGATCCAAAGTGCAGTTCATAAATAGACATCGGCGAATTAACCTGACAATTTAACTTCTTTTGCCATTCCTCATCCTGAAAGCAGAATTCAGATAAGTCTACGATTCTAGAAGCACTTCCCGGACGAAGTTCTACGCCAAATCCATAGGGATCGCTGTGTTCCATTCGATATCCATTGTTACCATAAATAACGTATTTATATAAGGTTCCCTTCTTCGCCTTACTGCTTTCAAACTCATATATGCCATTTTCCAGGCATTTCATCGGTTCTTCCTCCCAGCCATTAAAATCACCGAAAATATTGACTTTGACAGCACCCGGTGCATAGGTTCGAAATACCGTAGATTTGGAACGAATATGTGCTCCAAAATAAAGATATGCCTGGGAAGATTTTCCCTGTAAAAACTGATCTACTATCATCTGATAATTCATATTTAATCCTCATTTTTAATTTAGGTAGTGTCAAATACCTACCTTGTTTTATTGTTCTAAACCTTGATTTTATGGGAGTTTGCACCAAAAAGAGCATTGACCTCCCTTTTTTTGATATAATGTCCTCGACCAAAATTCCAAAATACCGAAAGGAGCCAATG
>JAKQFQ010000406.1 GCA_029558315.1 Bacillota bacterium | reverse complement strand
TCTCCCAAAGTCCGGTTCCAGCGGGGCTTATTTAAGTGTCTCTACTCTGTTCAACGTCACTCATCATCATTCAGAAAACTGACGGATTGACACTTTAGGAGAAGTTAATCATTTTGAAATAACATTTTGCGGAAACTCAAGAAAAATACATGGAAATAATGATGTATTTGGGGTAAACTAAACATAGCTATAAAGAAAGGTTAGAACAGATGAATTTAGATGACTTAAGAAAAGAAATTGATGAGTGTGATGCGAAGCTGGTAGAGCTGTTTGAACAAAGACTTCGTATTGCAGGACAGGTTGCAGATTACAAACTTGCCAATGGAAAAAAAGTTTATGACAGAGAACGGGAATTGCAAAAAATAGCTGCTGTAAAGGCCTTAACACACAATGAGTTTAACCAAAAAGGTGTAGAAGAACTTTATGAACAGCTGATGTCGATGAGCAGAAAATTACAATATCAGAAGCTGTCTGGTCAGCGGGATATACAACTGGCATTTATCGAGAAAGAATCGATAGATCAAGGGGCCAGAGTTGCTTTCCAAGGGGCCATGGGGTCATACTCTGAAGCTGCCATGAAACAGTATTTTGGCGCAGAGGTACAATCTATTAATGTGGATACTTTTCGTGATGCAATGTTAGCACTGGATGAGGGCAGTGCTGAATATGCAATCCTTCCAATTGAGAATTCAACGACTGGAATCATCAGCGAAATCTATGATCTTATGGTAGAATTCGAGCATTTTATCGTAGGGGAACAGGTGATTGGGATTCAGCATTGCCTTCTGGGTGTGCCGGGGACGACACTGGACACGATAGAGACTGTATATTCTCATGCACAGTCCCTGATGCAATCGGAACATTTTCTGCGAACCCATAGTGGATGGAAGCAGATTTCCATGAAAAATAATGCATTTGCAGCAGCGAAAGTAGCCAGGGTGCAGGATGTTACACAGGCAGCAATCGCCAGCTCATATGCAGCAAAGGTATACGGATTAAACATTCTGGAGGAGGGAATCAATCATCTTGCAGGTAATTCGACCCGCTTTATTATCGTCAGCAGCCAGAAGGTCTTTTTGAAAAATGCTTCCAAAATAAGCGTATGTTTTGAAATTCCTCATGAATCCGGTTCACTGTATCATATTCTTTCACATTTTATTTATAACAATCTGAATATGACCAAAATAGAGAGCAGACCGATGGAAGGACGCAACTGGGAATATCGGTTCTTCATCGATTTTGAGGGGAATCTTAGAGATAGTGCCGTCAGAAATGCGTTATGTGGAATTAGAGAAGAGACCGGCAATCTGCGGATCCTGGGTAATTATTAGTTGATACAGAAAAGAATAAACACAAAGAATTATAGAATACTGGATTAGAGGATGAGTCATGAAAGCAGAAAATATGATATTTTACAGAAACAACAAGGACAGCATTACCTTACACAATATGGTCTTTCTGATGGAACATGCGGAAGATGAATATTACAATCTTGAGGATAAGCAGGCTTTATTCTATGAAAGTGTCAGCAATTTATATGAACTGGCCAGCGAGAATGGATTTGAAGGAAATCTATGGCATTGTTATCTGACAGAACTATTGGTATATGATGAAAATCCCTATAGTATTGCCTGCGAACTGCGGGGAGATGTAGACGGAACACTGAGAACTGCGATTTTACATGATTTTAGAATTTTTATGCAGCTATTTGCGTATGATTTTAATATGCTTGCAGATGCTCTTCATACCGGATGCTTTGAATCTATTGTAGATTATCATCGTTCTCAAAAGGAAGGAATTAAATATAATAAGAGAATCACAAAGGAAATCAATGATTTTGCAGTTGAACTTGCAAATGCAGCTACGGTTGAAGAATTCAGAGACCTGGTGAACCGGTTTTACGGTTCTTTTGGTGTTGGTGTTTTCGGTCTTCATAAGGCATTTCGCGTAGAGCGGGTAAAAGAAGAATTACATATCAATCCTATCTACAATATAGCAATTACAAGTCTATCTGATCTGGTGGGGTATGATATTCCCAAACAGAAATTAATTGATAATACAGAGGCATTTCTTGAAGGAAGGAAATCCAATAACTGCTTAATCTATGGTGATGCAGGAACAGGGAAATCTTCAAGTATTCGTGCAATTCTGAATCAATACTACGACAAGGGATTACGTATGATAGAAGTATATAAACACCAATATCAGGAGTTAAATGACCTGATTGATCGTTTGAAATGTCGTAACTATAAATTCATCATTTATATGGATGATTTGTCATTTGAAGAATTTGAGACAGAATATAAGTATCTGAAGGCTGTAATCGAAGGAGGGTTGGAAAGTAAACCGGACAATGTTCTGATCTATGCAACCTCCAATCGACGACATCTTGTAAAAGAGAACTTCAAAGATAAGGATGCCGAGGGTGGAGATATTCACAAAAATGAGACCGTGCAGGAGAAGCTGTCTCTCTTTGCAAGATTTGGTGTTTCGATTTATTTTGGAGCTCCGGATCATCAGGCATTTAGAAATATTATTACAACATTAGCGGCACGATATGAGCTGCCTTATACAGAAGAAGAACTGCTTCTTGAGGCCAATCGATGGGAGTTGTCTCATAGTGGTCTGTCAGGAAGAACAGCAAGGCAGTTTATTGATTATATGAGGGGTAAGGTGAAAGGATATGGCAATAAAGACATTTGCGGCAATTGATGTTGGAAGCTTCGAAATGGCCATGAAGATCTTTGAAATCTCGGGCAAGACGGGAATGAAAGAGATTGATCATATCAGGCATCGACTTGCACTTGGAACAGATAGCTATAGTACCAGAAAAATCAGCTATGACAAGATGGAGGAGTTATGTCGTGTTCTTCGTGAATTTCAGGAAATTATGGCAGGATACCATGTGAATGCTTATCAGGCCTATGGAACCAGTGCCATCCGTGAGACGGAGAACACAACCATCATTCTTGATCAGATTCGTAACAGAACCGGTATTAATCTTGAAGTTTTAAGTAATTCTGAACAGCGGTTTCTTGATTACAAATCCATAGCTTCTCAAGGGGAGATGTTTCACAAGATTATCGAAAAGGGAACAGCCATTGTTGATATCGGAGGCGGTAATATTCAGCTGTCTTTGTTTGATGAGCAAAGCCTGGTAACAACGCAGAATCTCAAACTAGGAGTTCTGCGTATTCATGAGAGAATTGTGGCAATGCAGCCAAGAGTGGATCAGATTGGTGGAATCCTCGATGAAATCATCAACAGCCAGCTTCGAGTTTTTGAAAAAATGTATATGCAGGATCGCCAGATTACCAATCTGATTATTATGGATGATTATGTATCCGGTAAAATGAAAGAAGCAGTGGAAAATGTATCGAAAGAGGGAACGGTATTAGCAGAGGACTTTGTGGCATTTACCCAATCCTTAATGATGCGTAGCCCGGAAGAGATTGCTGAAAAATTGGCAATTCCGGAAGAAAATGTTGATCTTCTATCGATTTCATCCAATATTATTACGAGAATTGTCAGCTTAATGAAGGCGAAAGTGATCTGGGCTCCGGGCGTTACTCTTTGTGACGGTATCGCATATGAGTATGCAGAAAAACGCCGGATGAAGATAATAGCACATGATTTCGAAGAGGATATTCTTGCCTGCGCAGGCAATATTAGTCATCGATATCAGGGCAACAAGGTGCGAAGCGAAATGATGGAAGAGATA
>JAKQFQ010000248.1 GCA_029558315.1 Bacillota bacterium | reverse complement strand
TTTGAAACTGTTGTATACTCTTAATCATAGAAAGCTCCTTCTCTTGTCTCAGATTTTTTCTTGTCGCTAAAATCATAACACAAGATGGGAGTTTTCTTCTTTTGTCTATTTAATTTTCCTACAAAAACTTTACACTAGCAAAAATTTTGGTATCTGCCCCTGTATAAAATATCCCATAATCGGCAAATACTAGTCCTAATCCGTTGAACCAATCGGACACATTATGGAAAGAAGGTTAATTGAAATGAAGAATAAGAAACTGAGGAAAATCTGTATGTCTATGGTAATACTGGTATTTATCGTACAATTATGCGGATGTGGCGCCGAGGACACTCCCAATGCACTTGAAGATATGGCTCTAATTGACATTATTAATGCGATGTATGACATGAAAACACCGGAATTATCGCTGCACCAGGATATTCCTGACCTCCAAGACAGTGCCGCCATGGAATCCTACACCGGGCTCAGCGACACTTCCAATGTCAAAGAAGTGACTTACTCTGAACCAATGATTGGTTCGCAGGCTTACTCTCTTGTATTGGTTCGTGTAAAGGATGAATCCAAAGTTGAGGAAACAGCCACTGCAATGAAAGAAAATGTCAATCCCGCCAAATGGATCTGCGTTATGGCCGATGACCTGCAGGTTGTTTCCTATCGCGATGTCATTTTACTTTTTATGGTGTCCTCCGAATTGTCAGATGTCATTACTTCCGAAGAGATTGTAGACTCTTTTCAAAATGTTTGCGGTGATGACATTACTACCTATTAATTAAGCTATGCAATTTTATTCCATAAGCTTTCTCTTCTTATTTCTGCCGGTTGTAATTCTTGGGAGTCTGTTGCTATCCCGTAATGCCAGTCCTCTCAGAGACTGCTGGTTACTTTTATCCAGTTTTGCTTTCTATGCATTTGGTAATCTTATGGGACTTAATTATCTGCTGTGTGTCATTGCAGTCACTTATCTTGCTTCCCTGTGGTTATTTACTACCCGTCCTTTTCAAAGAACAGTCTTTACACTAAGCATTCTCTTCCTGATTGCAATCCTGTTCTACTACAAATGGGCTGCCCCCAATGCACTGCCAATCGGAATCAGTTTCTATACCTTTCAGGCAATTAGCTATCTTAGTGATATCAGAAGCAGTACCATCACCAAACGTCCAGGGCTTCTTTCGTTTGCTCTTTACCTCTCCTTCTTTCCCCAATTGATTGCAGGGCCAATTGTCCGTTATTCCAACGTGGAGAACCGCCTGCTCCAAAAGAGAAGGGATAGCCTCGCACTTACCTTATCCAACATGACGATCGGTGCCTACCGTTTTGTCCTCGGGCTTTCCAAAAAAATATTACTTGCAGACCAGTTTGCAGCAGGAATAGCCCTTTGGGAACAGCAGGCTCCCTCTGTGCTTCTTGCCTGGATGCATGCCATCGCTTACACCTTACAGATTTACTTCGATTTTTCCGGTTACTCTGATATGGCCATCGGTCTGGGATGGCTCTTTGGCTTTCAATTTCCGGAAAATTTTGACACTCCCTATCGTTCCACTTGCATGACGGAATTCTGGCGTCGCTGGCATATCACACTCGGAGCATGGTTTCGGGATTATGTATATCTGCCCCTTGGTGGAAGCCGTAATAAGACTCATAACCCGCTTTTTACCGTACGCAATCTCTTGCTGGTTTTTCTGCTTACCGGCTTGTGGCATGGCATCGGACTTCCATTTCTAATCTGGGGCCTGTCCTACGGAATCCTATTGTCTGTTGAACGTATTTACAAAAAGCCCAGAGGGCTGATTGGACACGCTTATGTATTGTTTCTGACAATTCTTCTATTTGTCCTGTTTGAATCGCCCACAATCTCTCATGCTCTGTTGCGATACAGACAAATGTTTTTCCTGAATCATCTTCCTCTATGGAATAGTGAGACCTTTTTCTTTCTAAATGACAATCTGCTTCTTTTTCTAATTGGAATCCTTTTGTCCGTTTGCTGTTCGAAGCAAAACCTTGATCGATATTGGAAGAAGCTTCGACCGGTGCTGGCGCCTCTCCTTGTCCTGCTTAGTCTTGCAGCTCTGATTTCCAAAACAGCACAACCGTTTCTTTATTTTCAATTTTAATGACTGGAGTGTTCCTATGAAAAAACCAATTCCCTACTTTCTGCTTTTTCTTCTTCTCCTTCTCTTACTGTTCTGGATCAGTCTTCCGTTCAGTGCGCAGAAGACGTATTCTGATGATGAGCGAAGAATTTTGCAGGCATTTCCCCAATTGGAAGCTGCTCAGCTTGCCAATGCCTCCTACCCTGATTTACTGGAACGTGCCTTAAAGGATCATTTTCCATTGCGGGAACTCTGGCGTAATCTTGATACTACTTCTTTCATCTATTTTTTTGGTCATCTTCAGCATCGTGGTTATGCGATATCCAGACATCATATTCTCAAGCTGTCCTATGCAATTGATCAGGCATCCGTACAGCATGCTGCTAATCATATGGCCGCAATCCATCAGCGCTACCTGTCAGACACAGATTGCTCCCTCTTTTTATGTGTTATTCCGGAAAAGAATTATTACCTTTTGGATTCTCCCTATCCATCGTTAGATCCACAGCTGTTCCTGGCACAGATTAAGGCAACCTTACCCGGTCTGACTGTCATACCACTCCTCAATCAGCTTAATCTTTCATCCTACTATCAGACAGATCCGCATTGGAAACAGGAGATGTTAAGACCGGTAGCCAATCAGCTGCTTTCCTTCCTGTGTCCTGAAGAAATCGTCCCCTCTGTAACTTATACACAAAAAATTGCCGATTCCTCCTTCCACGGAGCTTATAGCGGCGGTGCCGGCTGGATGTTTCTTCAGGATTCCATCTTATACCTTAAAACACCCCAATTGGATAGTGTAGAGGTAGTCAATCCGGTTAGCGGGCAGAGCGTTCCGCTCTATGACCATAGTGCTCTCTTAGGCCGTGATCCCTATACCTTTTTTCTCTTAGGTAATCAGCCAATCCTGACAATGACCAATCCCAACAGTTCTACCAATCGTCAGCTCATTATCTTTCGTGACTCCTTTGCCTCTCCTCTTGCCCCCTTACTGTTGGTAACTTATCGTCAGATCACATTGATTGACACCCGGTATCTGAGCATTTCCTCCATTCAGGACTATGTAAGCTTTCAGGAGCAGGATGTTCTATTTCTATATAGTACCCTTCTCCTGAACGACAGTGCCACATTAAAAAATGACTCGCTACTCCATTGATTCCAAAACCAGTGCATGAGCAATCCCAGGCACACTATTGCCTTCATTAAAGCTGGTCTTGCTTAACATAGCGCCGGTTGGCAGAAACAATACTCTACTCCACTCTCTTTTCTGCAGCCTGCGAAGAATCAGCGTGGACAATACCGCCGCACCGCAACCACACCCACTGCCTCCTGCATTACTGTTCTCCCTGCATTCTGTTTCATTGGCCTGACCATAGATCTCAATTCCGCAATCCATATGCCGGTCCTTGATTTCGATGCCATCCCTTCGCAATAGTTGAAGCAACGCTTCCTTGCCTACCAGCCCCAGATCTCCGGTAATAATTCTGTCGTAGTCCTGCACGCTACGCCCCAGATCCTTTAAATGTGCCTTGATTGTATCAGCAGCTGCCGGTGCCATAATTGCTCCCATGTTCTGGGCATCCTTGATTCCATAATCTGCGGTTTTTCCAGTTGTGACTGCACTGATTTTACATATACTATGGGCATTTTTCTGTGCTCCCAAAATAAAAGCTGCACTGGCAGAGACTGTCCATGACGCAGATAAAGGTCTTTGACTGCCGTAGTCCAACGGATAGCGGAATTCTTTTTCAGCACTTGCAAAATGGCTGGAGGTGACACAGGCTACCTGATTTGCATATCCTCCATCAATGAGCAGAGAGCCAATAGAGAGTGCCTCTCCACATGTGGAACAGGCTCCATATAATCCCAGAAATGGAATCGGGAATGACGCACAGCCAAAACTGCTGGCCATGGACTGTCCCAAAAGATCGCCTGCCAGAAGGTAACGAAGATCCTCTGTCCTGACTCCTCCTTTTTCCATTGCAAGTGACAGCGCTTTTTTTTGGAAATTGCTCTCGGCCTCCTCCCAGGATTTTGCTCCCATCATATCATCTGAAGCAATACAATCAAAAAAAGAGCCCAAAAGTCCCTTCTTTTCTTTCGTTCCACCTACGGCGGCCGAAGCTTGCAGATATACCGGTGAGCGCAGGCTCACACTCTGTTCCCCTATCTGCACCAGTTTTCTATCATCCATATCTGTCCATCCTTTCCTATATCATGAATCATTCTTTGATATGAATAGTATGTGCATGGATGAAGCTTTTATTCAGATAATCAATTCAAGAAGAAAGACAACTGCACAGGAGCCCACTGCAACTTTAAAAAGTCCTTGTTTCTTATAAGCTAAAAGTAACGCAACCAGAAATCCCGCGGTTCCGGACCAGATACTTGAAGTAGCTGAGAGGATTGCCGGAAATGTCATAACTGCAAGTGTGACATAAGGAACATAGTACAGGAAAGAACGAATGGTTCTGTTTTTAATTTCTTTTCTGATTAATGTTAATGGCAGTACCCGAATCAGATAAGTGACTACAGCCATAATCAGCAAATACATCCATACCGGTCTATTCATGGTTTTCTTCCTCCTTGATTGGGAATAACAGCGCCATAAGCAGTGCAATTAGTACGGTAAGAATAATAATTCTGGTACCTGAGGATATCTCTGATACTATAGGAAGTTTCGTAAACAGGAAGCTGCATAGCATTGCCACTAATACGGCAATTGCAATATGCTTATCTTCTTTTGCCGGTGGAACTATAATTGCAATAAACATTCCATATAAAGCAAGACTTAATGCACTAACGATACTCCCTGGAAGAATGTTGCCAAAAATCACTCCCATGCAGGTTCCACCTGCCCAGCCCGGAATCGAGACGCACATTGCACCATAGGTGTAGAACGGGCTTAGCCGGTTCTTAACGCTGATTGATATTCCAAACACCTCGTCAGTAACATCATAAGCAATTAAGAGACGATGCAGAATCGAAGTCTTTGGATCAAGTTTCTGAGATAATGCACAGGACATTAGAAGATAGCGCATATTAATTACCAGCTGTGAAATCGCCAGTTCTAAATAGGGTGCACCGGCACTAATAATCCCAAGTGCCGCAAATTCTCCTGCTGAGGTATTATTTGTCAGTGACATAATGGTAGCCGCCAAAGCGGACAATCCAGCCTGCTTGGCCTGAATTCCCAAAGTAAAAGAAACCGCAAAATAACCTAATGCAATCGGGATTCCATCCTGCATTCCTTTTCTGAAGTATTCACCTTTTCCAATTATATTATGTTGCATCACTTTCTCTTCCTCTTTCTGCAATTGCTCACTTTCCCCATTCTACCTATTTCAAATTTCTTTGTAAACCCCCATTTTATGTGCTATTTCCATATATTTTATTATTTATATGTATTTTGGATTGACAAGCTCTGAATGATACGTATAATATATGTAGAAAGTAAACAATCTCTAAACTTTAAGTATAATTATAGTGCGACTTGGTTGGGGGTTTTTTTTATGCAATGGGAGAATTCAAATGAATAATGATTTAAAACTTGGACAACGTCTGAAAGATCTCAGGAATCAATATGGCCTCACCCAGCAGGAGCTTGCTGACCGTACCGAACTTACGAAGGGATACATTTCCCAGTTGGAACGAGATCTAACGGTTCCCTCTGTTCCTACCCTTTTGGATATCCTACAGTGCCTTGGTTGTTCTGCTGCAGACTTTTTTTCAACTTCCAAAAAGTCTCCGGTGGTTTATCATAAGGATGACTATTTTGGCAAAGAAGATGAAGAGAATGGCAACACGATACAATGGCTGATTACCGATTCTCAGAAAAATATTATGGAGCCTGTAAAATTAACACTTCGGGTAAACGGTAAGACACCTTTAGAGAAGGCGCACAATGGAGAGGAATTCGGTTATGTATTAAAAGGGCAGATTACACTGCTTTTGAATGACATCAGTTATATCATAAAAGAAGGCGAATCTTTCTACTATCCGTGTACGAAAAAACATCAGATTTTAAACTCAGGAAGCATACCGGCAACATTTCTCTGGGTAAGCGCCCCTCCGAGTTTCTAGAATACTATTTTAGGAAGGAATAGGATAATGCAGGAGAATATTTTACAATTAAAAAATATCAGTAAATCTTTTGATGGTGAAATGGTATTGGAAGAACTTTCACTCGATATTAAGCGTAATGAGTTCGTTACACTTCTTGGTCCCTCCGGTTGTGGAAAGACTACCACATTGCGCATTATCGGCGGCTTTGCCACCCCTGATTCCGGTCAGGTGATCATGGAAGGAAAGGATATTACCTTACTTCCAACAGAACAACGTTGTGTTAACACAGTATTCCAGAAATATGCGCTCTTTCCTCACATGAGTATTGAAGAAAACATTGCCTTTGGACTTCGAATCAAGAAAAAAGATGAGGCCTATATCAAAGAAAAAGTTCGATATGCCTTAGAACTCGTTAATCTTATGGGCTTTGAAAAACGTAAGCCACATTCCCTAAGCGGTGGACAACAGCAACGAATTGCAATCGCCAGAGCAATTGTCAATGAACCCAAAATTCTGCTTCTGGATGAGCCTTTGGGTGCGCTGGATTTAAAGCTTCGACAGGACATGCAAAAGGAATTGATTCGTCTGAAAAAGGAACTGGGTATCACTTTTATCTATGTTACACACGATCAGGAAGAAGCATTGACCATGTCAGATAAGATTGTCGTTATGAATCAAGGCTATATTCAACAGATCGGTTCACCTGAGGATATCTACAATGAACCACAAAATGCCTTTGTTGCTGACTTTATCGGTGATGCCAATCTGCTTGCCGCTACTATGCTAAAGGACGAATTGGTAAGCATTAACGACACGCGTTTTACCTGTGTAGATAAAGGATTTGGTACCAATAAACCAGTCGATGTCGTTATTCGTCCGGAGGATGTGGAAATCATGGAACGAGGGAAGGGAATTTTCCCTGCAATCGTAAGTTCCATTTTGTTTAAAGGGGTACACTACGAAATTATTGCAAACGGAATCGGAATTCAATGGATGATTCACACAACGGTTTATTATGAGATTGGATCAAAAATTGATCTCTACATCAAACCATTCAACATTCAAATCATGCATAAGCCGGAATCAGAAGATGAAGCGGTTAATCATGAAGAATAGAATGCAGCAGAAATAGGAGTACACTTCCAATGAAAAGAAAATATATTGCATTGCCTTATCTGATCTGGATGACAGCATTCATTGTATTACCACTGGTTTTTGTTGCATACTATGCCTTTACTACCAAAGCAGGCGGTTTTACACTCTCCAATGTTTTTGCCATTTTTGATTCTCTTCACATCAAGGCGACAATCCTTTCTCTTGGATTATCGCTTTCCTGTACGGTACTGTGTTTGCTGGTTGCATTTCCCCTTGCACTGGTGTTGCGACGCATACATTTGAATCATAAGGGACTTATCATCATTATTTTGATTCTTCCGATGTGGATGAACTCAATTCTAAGAATTCTTGCTTTGCAAATGATTCTTAGCAAAAACGGAATTCTGAATATGATCTTGGAATGGCTGCACCTTGCTCCGGTCGAGATTATCAACACTCCTGCAGCTATTATTTTGGGCATGGTCTATGATTATCTGCCTTATATGATTCTGCCCATCTATAATTCCGTCATGGACATAGATCAGGATCTAATCGATGCTTCTTCTGATTTGGGGGCAAGATTTGGCTATCGTCTCCGCCATGTGATTCTGCCACTTTCCAAACCTGGAATTATCAGCGGAATCACTATGGTATTTATTCCCTG
Organism: Bacillota bacterium; assembly: GCA_029558315.1. GTDB lineage: Bacteria > Bacillota > Clostridia > Lachnospirales > Lachnospiraceae > NK4A136. Next base: position 6,647 of record JAKQFQ010000248.1, on the reverse strand, counting down.
CCTGACTTCCTTCGTCATTCCGGATATTTTAGGTGGTGGCAAGATCCAGCTGCTCGGTAACGTAATTGAACAGGAATTTATCACCAGCATGAACTGGAATCTGGGCGCCGGTCTGTCCTTTGCACTACTCATTTTTGTAATTATCGGACTCATCTTCACTCAGAAGCATGAAACGAAATATAAGGAGTCACGCGTATGGTAAAACTAAAAGATTTCTTTTGCAAATTCTATGTTGCGATTATCATGCTATTCCTCTATGCTCCGATTATGGTACTCATCGTATCCTCTTTTAACAGTTCAAAATCCAGAGTTCTTTGGGGTGGCTTTACACTGGAATGGTATCAGCAAATGCTGAACAGTTCTATTGTAATCGGAGCATTACGCAATACTGTAGTGCTCGCTGTTGGATCAGCTTTTTTTGCAACTATCATCGGACTTTTAGCCAGTATTGGTATTGATGCTATGCGCAAGAAGGAATTCAGTATTGTAATGTCAATCACCAATATTCCCATGCTGAATGCTGATATCGTAACCGGAATAGCAATGATGCTGCTGATTTTTCGTTTTATGCCTTTAGGATTTTCCAGTATTATGCTGGCACATATTACCTTCAATATTCCGTATGTAATCCTTAACATTCTGCCGCGTTTTAATCAAATGGATATCAGTACCTATGAAGCTGCCAGAGACCTTGGTGCCGGTCCTGTCACCTCCTTCTTCAAAGTGGTGTTACCAGACATCATTCCAGGAATTGTTGCCGGTTTCTTTATGGCTATGACGATGTCCATGGATGACTTTGTAATAACGTATTTTACCAAGGGCGCTGGTGTAAATACCCTCTCTACCATGATCTACGGACAGATCAAGAAAGGAATACAACCAACGATGTATGCCCTTTCCACAATGATTTTTGCAGTAACCATTCTGTTGCTGATTACGATTAATCTAATTACCCTGCCGAAAAAGTCAGGAAAAAATAAACCAAGATAAATGGAGGAAATTATGAAAAAGAAAATCACTATGATCATTTGTTTAACACTCACTATTTGCATTGCTGCTCTTTGTGGATGCAGTAATTCTGCCAACGATCAAAAGACGATTACCGTTATCAATTATGGTATGTACATTGATCCGGCAATTCTTGATCAGTTTACAGAAGAAACCGGAATTGTAGTTCTCTATGAAGAAGCCTCCACCCCGGAGGAGCTTTATTCCAAGTACTCCTCTGGTGCGATTCATTATGATGCTGTATGTTCTTCGGAATATATTATCATGAAGATGATGGCAGATCAGTCCCTGCAGCCAATTGATTTTACACAATTTGAGCACATCGATAATATCAGCGATGATGTATGGTCCTTCTGTGCTACATTTGATGAGGGCAATCAGTATGCACTTCCTTATTTCTGGGGAACTGTTGGACTCTTATATAATAAAAATATGGTTTCCACACCGCCTACTAGCTGGGATGTTCTCTTTAGTGGTGAATATGCCGGTAACATCATTATGCAGAACAGTATGCGTGACTCTTTTATGATTGCATTAAAATATCTTGGATATTCCTGCAATACAACGAATCCGGAGGAATTGGCCCAGGCCAGAGACCTTCTCATTAATCAGAAACCTGACGTTCAGTCCTATCTTGTTGATGAAGCTCGTGATGAAATGGTTGCAGAGAATGCGGCAATTGCTGTAATTTACTCCGGCGACGGTATGCTCGGATGTACTTATAACGAAGATCTTGCCTATGTTGTTCCGGAGGACGGAAGTAATCTTTGGGTTGACTGCTGGGGTGTTACAGCAGAATGTGTTGATACAGAATCTGTCTATACTTTCCTTGACTATCTGTGCTGTCGCGAAGATATTGCCAAGCAGAACTTTGAATATGTTTATTACCCAACTCCCAACACTGCAGTTCTCAATTCTCTTGATGAGGAGCTTCGTAATGATGAAGCCGTTCTTCCTAAGCTTGATTCCTTAGATAATTGTGAAGTATATCAGCTTATGGATGATGATACCACTGCAATGATGGACGAATACTGGAAACAGATTAAGGCTGAGTAAAGATTCCAAGATAGAAAAACAGAAATGATCCCCATCCCTTTCCTAGTGCTATTGAAAGCACGAAGAAAGGGATTTCATTATGAAATCCAACTCTCCTTCCGAATATTGGTACTGAATTGAGCATTTCAGCAATTGCAATTGCAAAACATCCAAAAAATAGGCCCGCGAATAATCCATAAACAGACAATGCGATATTCTCTGCCAGTTTCATTAACCATAGTTTCTCCTGTAGTGCGAGAAACCACTTGTGGAGGCAAAATATTTGGGGGTAGATTGTAAGCAGCGTTCCGCCTATTGTACCAAGGATGACCGCATTTTCATATGCTATCATTTTTCTTGCAGTCCCGCTTTTTTGAGCAAATCTTGGAATTAAGCCAACTGTCACAAAAACAGTCAGAACACCCCCCGATACCAACAAACCAAAGCATAATCCGATCACACCCATCAAAATTGTCTTTACCGGCATTCTAATGTCTCTCCATTCTCATCCGCATCTTCAACAATAGCTGAGTAAATATCATTCTCATAAATTCTCATTTCCACCTCGATTGGTGTAGGATCTTTTGTGATTCGCTTAGTCCCAAAATGATTGAAAAACACAATAATTCCGATGGTTAATCCGATGGAATAGAACAGTTCCAATGCTGTATAGCCGGATGATTCCTGGCCCGTAATCTGCTGATAAATCAACGAAAACAAACTCGTAATGTTGATATCATTATGAAATGCCATAATTGTAAATGCGGTTCCAAAAAAACAGATCAGGCACACCAGAATCACTCGAATACCTTTTCCTCTTTTCACAATTCTCTTTCCATCACGATTCGTTCCACGTGTTACTACAGCCTCTGTCTCACCAAGATTTTCGATATCCATCTGTGGAAATTCCTTTTGTAATTGTTCAATGATATACAGGATACTAATGCTTTTTCGATAAGTATGATCTCTTGGAAAGGAATAGAGCCAAAGACTTCTTACCTTTGCCAAAAGTGTTTTATCTGTACAGCTGCATTTTGCAACATCCTTTAAATACACATCTGTTGCTTCTACCTGAATTGTTTTATTGAGTTTAATAAATAATTTTGTTTGCTGCATAAAATAAAGAGAGCCTTTCTTTCAGTCTCTCTTTATCATTTCCATATTCCTTGATTCTATTCAATTCCGAAGAACTAATACTTTTGAGTCAAATATTTCTCAATTCTTTCTAATGTCTCATTCCACTCTTCTTTTAAATGTGGCCACTCACTAATCATGAATTCCAAATTTCCTGCTTTGCTCTCAATCTCGTGTTCCTTGGCCAGGGTCGAAAGAGCATCATCTCCGATCATCCCTGCATCATTTTTCAAACCATGAACGATAACTGCATACTCCTTCATATTTTGCTGGCTCTGGTATTTCTCTGCATCAGGCATTTTTTCTTCCGATTCCTCACGAAATATTCCCAGAAGTTCCTCATACTCAGCAATAGACATATGATCTGCTATCAAATCCTTAATAATAGTAAATCCCAAATGATACAAAAGGTCTGCATTTTTCTGTTCCTTGTCCATTTCCGGTTCCACAGTATCCTCTTCATCCTCTAATTCTGTCTTTGAAACATGAGGCAGATAATTCATCAGGATTCGCTCAAGAGTATCTGAATCAACGGGTTTTGGTATGAATTCCGCAAAGCCCTCTTTTTGATACATTGTATCAAGTTCTGTTCCGGTATTCCCGGTAAGAATGATCACCGGCGTATGAAAATCCGAATGTTCTTTTAATACGCGAAAGGTTTCAATGCCATCTAATTGAGGCATAAAATGATCCATAAAAATCAAATCATATTTCTTCTTTTCCACTTTTTTAATACATTGTTTTCCTCCCGGTACACAATCCGGGGTAAGACCATATTCTTCCAGCATCTTATTCATTACAAACAGATTGATATTGTTATCATCCACTACCAGAATTGCTGCTTCTCCAAATATCCCCTTTTTACTCATAGCTTCCTCCTTTGATACAGTCTGACTCAGGCATACTGTTCCATTCTATACTTCATTTATCTTATCCAAAAGTTGGGTTGATGTCGCAGAAATCTCATTCAGACACGCTAGAGCATTGGTCTGTGAATCTATCATTTGCTGTAATTCATTTGCTTTCCGGCAAAGATTCTTTACGGATTCCTTCATATCATACGATATTTGAACCATTCTGTTTAGTCTCTCATTTTGAATCTGCTCAATATCATGCAGGCGCCTAGCGCTAGTCTCCCGAAACATCATTGTCTCTGCATTACAGATTTGCAACAACCAGGCCTTCTGCTGATTCCATTTTATTTCAGATATTTTAAGGTGCAATGAGACCTCACCTACTTTTCGTAGTTGTGTATCCCCCTCCATCTGCTGTAACAATTGATTTATTTCTCCATAAGGACAACGGTGATTCTGATATAGAATCTCACTTCGCTCCTCATTTAGTACACACAGACAGGTGTCCTCAATACAATCAAAGATATTACTGTTTTCGCTCATCTCTGCTCCTTCTTGCTTCTTTGAAAGCTCTGGTTACCTCTGCAAGTTCAAATGGTTTTTCCACAAAACTGTCCATTCCATGTTGAAGGAACTTCTCCCTCTCACTCTCGGCTTCCTCCGCTGTCATTGCAATTACCAGAAGTTCTCTTATATCCTCACGTTCACAAGTACGTATCCACTTTGTTGCCTCTAATCCATTCATTATTGGCATGTTAATATCCATCAAAACAACATCATACTCACTCACGGCTGAGGATTTTAGGTTCTCAATTGCCTCGCTTCCATCCTGCGCCCAATCAATCATAGCGCCGGTACTCTCCAGGATCATCTGTGCTATTTCTGCATTGATTTCATTATCCTCAACCAAAAGAAGCTTCTTGCCCTGTTCATTGGGTTCCGGTTCTGCCACATATTCCTTTCCCAGAACAAATGGAATTGAAATGGATACTTCATTTCCTCTGTTTCCTGAGGTCTGAAATGTGATACTGCCATTTAGCAGCGTTACCATCGTTTTGCTCAATAGTAACCCGATTCCCATCTCGCTGCCGGAGTAATCCTCCCGTTTCGACAGATGTCCCAATGGTGCCAGAACAGCTTCCATATATCCATCTGTCCTGCCGGTATTGCAATCACTTATTTTCAACACATAGCTGGAGTATAAGTCATTTTCCGGAATTTCTTCCAGACTTACCTCGATTTTTCCGATCCGTGGTGTGTATTCAAGAAAATACAGCATCACTCCCCAAAAAACTTTTGCAAGTCTCTCCTCATCCGAAACAATTATGTCATGTTCAACTTTTCTCATTTCAAAGGAAATCGGTGCGTGTTCCATATGAAATAGTTGTTCTAACTCCAGGCATTGTTTATGATATAGTTTCGTTAATGATAGCGGCTTCATACAAAAGCAGGACTTTCCTGTTCTAATTCCTGTAACATCCGCAACACCATCAATCAGTCTCTTCAGTGAATCTGCGGCTTGATTAATCCTTTGGATACATCTTCGAACTTTTGCTGTATCTTCTATGCGATTCTGAGCAATATAGGTCATCCCTGCAATGGTTGTAAGCTGTGTTCTGACCTCATCCGTGATCTCAGATAACCCTTGTAATCCTTCATCATTTTCCATCTCAGCTAAGGACAAAAGATTCGTAATCTGTTCCATTTTCTCTGAAAAATCAGGAATCAGTAAGAGCATTTCTCCAAAGTTTTCATAATTGATTGTAATGCTGCGTACATTATCCATTTCAAAGGGATTAAGCTTGCCGGGTAACGCATAGGGCGCATTTAATAAGAGATTTTGATTCACATAAACAATTCTCTGGCTAGCTGGTTCAATCACACAAATGCTGACTCCAATCAAATGATCCAATAATTCTCTTGTTATCTCCACAGATACCTCCGTAACAAACCGTCTTAATAAAAGCGCCGCTTTCAAAAAAGCGGCGCAACTATACAGTAATTCATATTTTTTTAAAAAATATCAACCCGAGTCATAGATTTCATATCTGATGCATTTAAGATCACTGACATCTGCAATCTGCTAAGAGAGGTTATCTGAATCGTATATGTTCCCTCTGCACCATCCGGTCTGAGCACAATATCACCATCTTCAATCTCATATGTATAACTGGTTTCGTTTCTGACTTCATTGGTTCCTATAAATTTCTCATAACTGCTTGCAGTTCCATCTAAATTGAACTCCCAGTAAGTAACAGGTGCACCCGGAAGCTTCCAATTACCACGAACATTCGCAACCGTGACATCGATGGGTTTAAACATTGTAAAAAGGTAATAACCGCCGCCAACAAGTAGTAGCAGGAAACAAATACCAATTATAAAACCTACCACATCTCCGTTATCTTTCTTTTTTTTCTTCATTCGAATTGCCTCCTTTATTATGCCTATTTATATTATTAGCACAAACAGGAACATTTTTCAATGTAAAAAACGTATTCGATAGTGTAAGTTTATTGTAGGAATAAAATAGACAGACTTGCCCTGATGTGTTTCAGATTTTTTGACTGCCTTTATTTTATCTGTTTTATTTTTCTTTTACAATCCCCAAATATGATT
>JAKQFQ010000395.1 GCA_029558315.1 Bacillota bacterium | reverse complement strand
ATCATTTATATTCTACCACTATCATCTAATCCAGAGGCGAGAATTCAATCCCTTGATCGAATATCTCTAAGAGTTTTCGTATTGCGCAGAAATCTCCCATATTCCTTTGGGGGAAATCTTCATTATCCATATTAATCAATTTTGGTGTATTGATTTATCGAATATCCAGCAGCTTACAGCGGAGGGCGCAGCACTAAGTTGACTCTTAGTTTCTTAAAAAATGAATGCTGGTGCCACTCCTTGAAAATGAATCCCTTTTCCTTATCAATTTTGCGTAGCCTATAGGTCTTTTTGCTGTGGCAAAATTAAGTCCGACTTAAATGGATTAAGCAGTAGATTACCCTCTTCCTATATTATGCTCTAATTAGAGTTAGAGATACCATAGGAATAGATTGGAGTGAACCCCTGATAGTAGACAGTTAGTTAAGCAACAGTACTTAAAGCAACCCCCATTTCGAACTGCTCTGGAGATCTATAGCCAAGGGCAGAATGCAGCCTCTTCCTGTTGTAAACTTTCTCAATAAAATGCCATATGTTTCCATAAGCCTCTTCAAACGTTCCGTACTCATTCAGATATACCTCCTCGACTTTTAGGGTTTTAATAAAACTCTCTGCAAACGCATTGTCGTATGGATTTCCTTTTCTAGACATGCTAACCAAGATGTTGTGCTCTTTGAGACAATCTACATAATGTTTGGATGCGTATTGAACGCCCTGATCAGAATGATGAACAAGTCCTTGAGTAGCTTCTGGCCATCGATTCTCTAATGCCTTGGCCAGAGCATTCATAGCCAGTTGGTGGTCTATGTTTCTGCTCAGCTCCCAGCCGATGCATTTTCTGCTGTAGAGATCCAGGATCACCGCGAGATAGATATGCTCATGCTGCAACTGGACGTATGTGATATCTGAGACCCAGGCCTGGTTCAGTCCGGTTATCTTTATGTTCTTCAGAAGGTTTGGATATACGGGAAGTCCATGACTGGAATCAGTCGTTGTCGGCTTGAATCTCTTCTTCAGGCACAGAAGGTTATCCTGTCGCATCAGGTCCAGCACGCGTTTGTGGTTAACGACATAGCCCCTGTATCGGAGTTCTGCAGTCATCCTCCTGTATCCGTAGCCAGTAAATTCCAGAGCGATCTCTTGAATCTGGTTCTTCAGATCCATATTCACATATGGAACCCTTTTCGGTTGTACCCGCCATTTGTAGTAGCCGCTGCGACTCACTTCGAGTGATTGACAGGACTGAGATATTGGCAACTGAAGGCCGCCTGATTGGGCATCCTGGATAGTCATGTACCGTCCCTCAGCGTCGGTTTTATTCTCTCCTCTCGGACCTTCTTCTGAGTCATGGCAAAGGCTTTTTTTAAAAGCTCGATCTCGGCATGAGCCTGGCCGAGCAGTCTTTCAAGTTCTGCAATCCTTGCCTGGTCCTTGTACTGGTTTCCATTACCGCTGAACGCTTTTTCGGGATTCTCGGCCAACTCTTCTCTCCACCGAGAGGGCAAGGCCGGATGGATGCTATGCTCGCGGGCGATCTGAGCAAGAGGTTTGCCACTCTCAAGTTCAGCTACTACTGATATCTTGAATGCTCGGTCGTAACGTCGCCTCGTCTTTTTCATGTTCTTCCCTCCATGAGTTGATGTTGCTTAACTCATTGTCCACTCGGAGGGGTTCACTCCAGATCCTCTATTATAATGCATTTGACGTTCTCGGATATATATAAATGCTTGTATCCCTACCAATTTGGTCTTCACTTCTCTGCATCCTTCGGTAAACCTTTACACTTAATTCTAATCACATCCACCCTTCTCCTCTAATCATTGGCTCCATAAGCGGATGTACATGAGAAAGAGAAAGCATCTTCTTTGGATAAAATAATAAAAAATACTCACAATTTTTAAAATAATATCAATTAATTAATGGAATCAAGGAAGTTCATAACAATTTCATTAAAAAAATTAGCGTTAGTAATATGCATATTATGGGAAGAATTCGGAATTGTGGCCCTTTTCATTATTGGTAAGCATTCTTGAAGCTTATCCGTAATCATATGGAACATTGAGAGGCTCCATTCACCATTCAAGACTATTGTGGGTATGCAAATTGTTCTTACATCCTCACAGGTGATGGTTGGAAAATGGTCTTGTACAGATGCCAAAAACTCTGCACCCATTGAAAGAGAATTATCCATGAGGTTGGATTGTCTAGTTGTAGAAAGGTGATCAAAAGCCCCATCTCCGCTAATGGCATCGATAAATATCCTCACACCCTGTTCAGCATTACCACGTTCGAAGGCTCTGCCTGAACGCTCACGGATTTCTTTCATAAAAAAAGAACTGATCGAGCTTCCTCCAGGAATACTATCAAGCCAAGGGATCAAAGGAGGATCACAGAGGACTAACGAGCGAAGGTGGTCTGGATATTTTATTGCATAAAGCATGGAAATGTATGCTCCATAAGAGTGACCTATGATATGTGCTGGAGAGATTCCTAGTTCAATAATTAGATTATGAAGATCTTCTACTTGTATAGTTGCACTAAATTCAGATCCTATCTTAGGCTGTTCATTCGGATAATGATAACGACGACTATAGGCGATAACATGGTATCGCTTGGAAAAATGATCAATCTGAAAATTCCATGTTCGATAATCGCTTATGCTTCCATGTACGAGAATGACCGGCTCGCCTTTGCCTTGTTCTACATAGTGAAGTTTTATTCCATTCAATTCGATTATTTTCATATTCATAATTTCATTCTTCAATAATCCCTTAGAGGCTGAAAATTATATGCTTTTTCATAGAGTTCTTTCAAACCTGAAATACTTCTCAAAAAGTAATTACACTCAGGATTTCTTTCCATACACTCAAGTATTGAAATGAAGGATCCTGCATATATTTTTCCATGAGCCTCATGTTCTTTGAGATACTTAAGCCCAAAACGTTCACAGGCTTCGATTGCGCTTCTTGTGAAAGCGTTGGCACACAGTTCTCTGATGAAAATTCCTCGATGAGCTAGTTCTGCAATTTGTTTAAACATCGAATCCATTAGAAAATTTGATCCGGGCTTGTGCGGCAGTTCTTGAATAACATCATATGGGTTAAAAAAATGGAACTCCCCTGGAATTCGGCAATATTGAAATTTTGTACAAGTAGATACAATGTAAATGTCATATAGTCCGGGTTTACCAAGATTTCGCACGTCGTCTGGAATTATCTCGTCATCTACAAGTTTTCCATCTTTGCAAATTTTAAACTTTTCTTCTGACAGAGGTAGGAAATGCCAAAAACCAACAATATTTTGCGCCTCATCTAGTAACAACCGCCATGTATCAGGATGTGCTTTAAACATAGGTAGCAATTGACTTGAAG
>JAKQFQ010000246.1 GCA_029558315.1 Bacillota bacterium | reverse complement strand
AACAAGAATGTCAAAGGTTCGAAGGTGAAAATTGTAACCGGAACACATGACATCGTAATCCCCTTCCGTTGGCATAATGATTTCCAGCGGCATATGCCAATGGGGCGGATATTCTTCATATTTTGAATTGTCATAGAGCTTAATTGTTGTGTTATCTTTAAAACTAACAGTTTCGTGAATACCATTTAGATGCTCAATCATAGAGTAACCTTCTTTCTAATGACACAATTCCCCTGATTACAGCCTAAAAAATTCACCCCATAGATGCAATTTATTCCCAAAAAGATCAAAAATTGCTAATTATCATAATTATTGCTTTCATTTTACAAGATAACATATTTTGAATTGAATTTCTATAATTCTTTTTAAAGATGTATAATTTGCTATTTTGACGACAAAATGTATAATTGCAAATACAATTTGGAAAAAGTGCACAAACAGAATGAGATAAACATGTAAAAAATTGACAATGGATGAGGAATGCTAAAGTGAAAAATAGCAATAATTATGAGTTTTGTGGCAAGGATTAAAAAGCTTTCTTACACAGAGTGTGATAAAGTCAATATATAACCGAAATGGGTTAGCAAAACTATATAAGGAGGATTTAAGTAATGAAAAAGAAAGTAGTAGCATTATTGCTCTCTGCATTGATGGTTGTCAGCTCTTTAGCTGGCTGCGGTGCTGAGACAACTGGTTCCGGTGATGCTTCCGCCAATGCTGGTGGAAATGCTGGCGCAGCACCGGTAGCTGATGGTGAAGTTCAAGAAATCACTTGGATGTTCTGGGATGATCTTGAGGCAACAGAGGACTTGATCAGTCAGGGATACAAGCAGGTTATTGATCGTTTCAATGAGGAATATGCTGGGGTATATCATTGTACACCGATCACAACTAATCTTGAAGAGTATGATACCAAGCTGAATGCTTTGGTAGCAGCAGGAGATACACCTGATTTATTCATCTGTAATCCTGGTCCTAACTTGACACAGTATGTAAATGCTGGTATCGCAGCTGATCTGACAGACATTCTTCAGAATCAGAACGCAGATTGGTACGGAACTTTCACAGATGGTATCTTTGAAAGAATTACCTATGATGGAAAGATTATGGCAGTACCTACTTGCTTCGCAGCAGCTTGCGTATTCTACAACACACAGATCTTTGAAGAAGCTGACGCAGAAGTTCCGACTACATATGACGAACTCCTTGCATCTTGCCAGAAGATTCAGGATGCTGGTTATACACCTATTTCCTGTTCTGCAGGTACAGCATGGTGCTTATCTATGATCGCTGGTTACCTTTGCGACAGAGAAGGCGGACCTGACAATCTTGCACAGGTTAATGCCGGTGAAATTGATTGGACAAGTGAAACATTTATCGCAGCTGGTTACAAGCTTCAGGAGTTATCTCAGTACTTCCAGGCAACAGCAGCTGGTGATTCCAATGATCAGGCAACAGCAAACTTCTATAATGGAGAAGCTGCTATGTTAGTTCAGGGTTCTTGGGCAATTGGTCAGATCAATGGTAACAATCCTGATTTTGAAGCTAACTGTGGAGTATTCCAGTTCCCTGCAATTGAAGGCGGAGCTGATCCTAACAGAATGATTGTTAAGACAGATAACCTGGTAATGAGCGCAACAACAGAACACCAGGACGCAGTTGTCGCACTTATGAAGATGTTTACAGATGAAACAGCTCAGAAGTACATCGCTGAAGTTGGTGGTAAGATTCCTGTAACTAATGTTGAGGTTGATTATGCTGTAGCACCTGCTCAGTTATCCTACATCAATGATATTCTTCAGAACATGACAGGTACTCTTGGATTCTACAATGAGTCACTTGCAAGTGTTGAGGCTGGTAGTACATTTGATAACGCTATGGTTGATATTTTCCTTGGAAATAAGACACCGGAAGACGCATTTGGAAGTGTACAGACATTCTATGAAGACAATGTTTGGAATCAGTAATATTATGAATTAAAGTTTGCAGGGGATCATAGGATTCCCTGCAAATATAAAGGAAGGATGGAAGACTTATGGAGAAGATTTTGCGTGATAAAAAAGCAATTGTGTTATTTATTGCACCTGCTTTCATTGTATTCACTCTGATTTTGCTGATCCCGGTTGTTCAGGTTGTATATTATTCATTGTGCAGTTACGATGGTTTAATGAAACCAACGTTGATTGGATTTAAGAACTATAAAGATTTACTATTAAAAGATGAGACGATGCGGATTGCTCTGAAAAATTCAATTTTCTTTATGTTATTCTCAGCGATATCGCAGCAATTGATTGGTTTCGTCCTCGCGGTACTCTTGACCAACATCAAGAAAGGAAGAAACTTTTTTAAAAACGTATATTATCTGCCCTGCGTATTATCCTCTGCTGCATTGGGTTTATTATGGGCATTTATGTTTAACCCGAAGATGGGTCTGAACCAGATTCTTGGAGTGTTCGGAATCGAAGGACCGTTATGGTTGGTTGAAAGCAGCGGATTGATTCCTCTTCCAATGTGGGTTATTGCATTTGTTGCTTTGTGGCAGTATGTAGGACAGACAATGATGCTTTATATGGCACAGATTACTGGACTTTCCACAGAATTATATGAAGCAGCATACATAGATGGAGCTTCTAAGGCGCAAGCAATGAGATATATTACACTTCCGCTGTCAAAGCCAATGTTAAAGACGACACTTTCATTAAACTGTATTGGTTCGCTTAAGTTCTTTGATCTTGTGTATAACATGACACAAGGTGGACCAAACCATAGAACAGATGTCCTTGCAACTCATTTATATCAGCAGGGGTTCAAGTTCTTTAAATATGGATATGCTAGTGCGATTTCTGTAGTGTTGATGATTCTCTGCCTGATCGTTACGGTTGTCATCGATAAATCTATTAAGATTGATAATTACGAGGTATAGAAGGGAGAACTGAAATGAATATTGAATTTGTAGATATGCATAAATCAAATAAACCGATTAAAGTTTTAATCTATGTTCTTTTGAGTTTATTAGTTCTGGTTTATTTGTTGCCACTGGTATGGATGTTGTCTGTGTCAATCAAAACAAATGCGGAGGTTATGACAAATCCATTTTCACCTCCTGAAGTAATTCAGTTTGTTAACTATGCTGAGGCCTGGGTAAAGGGACAGTTGGGAATAGCAACACTAAACTCAGTCATTGTATGTACAATCACTTTGATTATCAGTATGTTTATTGGCTCCATGGCGGGATTTGCAATAGGAAGAATGAGATGGAAGCTTTCCAATGCGACAATGACCTATTTCTTATTCGGAATGATGATTCCGGTTCACTGTGTATTGATACCGCTGTTTACAAGATTTGCATCCATGCATTTAACGAACAGCCGTGTCGGATTGATTTTGCCATATGTTGCGTTCGCATTACCTATGACGGTTTTCCTGCTTACCGGATTTTTCAAGAGTATGCAGAAAGAAATTTTTGAAGCCGCATGTATTGACGGATGTTCCATATATAAATGTTTTGCGTTGATTGCGTTACCTCTGTGTAAAACGGGATTCTTTGTTTCAGGTTTGATGACATTTGTTGCCAACTGGAACGAACTGCTACTGGCCATGGTCTTTATCTCAGACCCGTTGATAAAGACCTTGCCTGTAACACTGACCTACTTTGTAGGACCTTATGAGACCAATTATGTTCTCATGTTCGCCGCAATCATTATTGCAATTGCGCCTACTATTGTTGTATACTGTTGCTTTAGCAACCAGATTGTAGAAGGTCTGACACAGGGGGCTGTTAAAGGCTAATTAAGAAAGGTTAGGTATCAAATATGATTGCAATTAAGATGGTAACTGATCCGTGCTTTGCTGCTTACGGAAAAGTAGTAGAAGGAATTGACAACAGTGAATTACTACAACTATTAGAAAAGATGCCAATGCCCAATGGAGTGGAGTATGTTCCGGGAATAGAAGCTTTTGAGAATACAGTAGCTGCAAAACAGTATTCAGATGCTTTCTATGGCGGCATGCCGGTTCAGGTGGGTATGTGTATCGGATATAATCAGAAACTGAATGCTGTGGAGTATCATAGAGATTCAGAAGTGAATATTGCTTTATATGATATGATTTTACTAATCGGTAAGCAGCAGGATATTACGAGTGATTTCCATTATGATACATCAAAGATTGAGGCATTCTGTATTCCGGCAGGAACTGCGGTAGAACTCTATGCTACAACGTTACATTACGCACCTTGTAATGTTGATTCCAAAGGTTTTAAAGCAATTGTTGTATTGCCGAAAGGAACCAACGGGGAACTAAAACAAAGACCAGAGGTGACCAAAGAAGACAGATTGCTTACAGCGGTTAATAAATGGCTGATTGCGCATAAAGATGGCGGCGTTGGTGGCGATGCATTTATCGGTCTGGATGGAGAAAACATTCAAGTTTCAGTTCGATCATAATATGACATAAGAGAGGAAAGATTTATGCTGTATATAGGAATAGACTTAGGAACATCATCTGTTAAAATTATTCTTATGCAAGAAGATGGAACCATCGTGAATTCTGTATCCAGAGAATACCCAATAAGTTTTCCACATCCGGGATGGTCAGAACAAAATCCGCAGGATTGGAAAAAGGAAGTTTTAGCCGGCTTGAAAGAACTGGTTTCGGAAGATAAGAAGAATCAGGTAGCTGGTATTAGCTTTGGTGGACAGATGCATGGACTTGTTGTTCTTGATGAAGATGACAATGTGATTCGACCTGCAATCTTATGGAATGATGGCAGAACGATTGAAGAGACAGAATATCTAAATGAGGTAGTAGGAAAGAAGAAACTTTCTGAAGAGACAGCGAATATTGCTTTTGCAGGATTTACAGCGCCTAAGCTGCTGTGGATGAGAAAAAATGAACCGGAAAACTTCACAAGAATTCGTAAGATTATGCTTCCTAAGGATTATCTGGCATATGAATTGTCTGGAGTTCATGCAACTGATTACTCGGATGCATCGGGAATGCTTTTACTTGATGTTAAGAATAAACAATGGTCTGATAAGATGTGCGAGATTTGTGGAATCTATAAAACGATGCTTCCCAAATTATATGAGAGTTATGAGGTGATTGGTAACTTAAAGCCATCTATTGCGAAAGCATTAGGCTTAAAAAATGATGTCAAAATAATTGCAGGAGCCGGAGACAATGCAGCAGCTGCTGTTGGAACCGGAACGGTAGGCGATGGCAAATGTAATATTTCACTTGGAACCAGCGGAACTGTGTTTATTTCCTCTGCCAAATTTGGAGTTGACAGGAATAATGCTTTACATTCCTTCTGCCATGCAGATGGCAACTATCATCTGATGGGATGTATGTTAAGTGCAGCATCCTGCAACAAATGGTGGATGGAAGAAGTCCTGAATACCAAGGAGTATAACAAGGAGCAACAGTCTATTTCTGCACTTGGTAACAATCATGTTTATTTCCTTCCTTATTTAATGGGAGAACGTTCTCCTCATAATAATCCGGATGCAAGAGGAACCTTTATCGGCTTAACAATGGATTCAACAAGAGCGGATATGACACAGGCTGTTATGGAAGGTGTTGCATTTGCATTAAGAGATTCAGTCGAAGTTGCCAGAAGTCTTGGAATAAAGATAGAGAGAACAAGAATTTGTGGCGGCGGAGCAAGAAGCGGATTATGGAGACAGATGCTTGGTAATATTCTCAATATGAAGGTGGAAAGAATTTCCTGCGAAGAAGGACCGGCTTTTGGTGCTGCAATACTTGCGGCGGTTGGCTGTAAGGAGTATGATTCTGTTGAGGAGGCCGCTGAGAAGATTGTAAAGGTTAAGACGGTAGAATCACCTGATCCGGCACTTGTTGAGAAGTATGAGGCAAGATACCAGCAGTTTAGGCAGATTTATCCGGCTTGCTGTGAACTCTTTTCCAAGATAAAGTAGTATTCAAAAAAAGGATGGAATGATATGAATAAGTTAGAACTTGAAAAAACAGCGAATGAGATTAGAAAAGGAATTGTAACCGCAGTGCATAGTGCCAAAGCGGGACACCCGGGTGGATCTTTATCAGCTGCAGATATTATGGCATATCTGTATTTTGAAGAGATGAATGTTGATCCTAAGAATGCTAAGGATGAGAACAGAGACCGTTTTGTTTTGTCCAAAGGTCATGTGGCTCCGGCATTATACTCAACATTAGCCAATAGAGGCTATTTCCCGGTAGAGGATCTTAAAACATTAAGAAAGCTTGGCTCATACTTACAAGGACATCCTTGTATGCAGCATGTACCGGGCGTGGATATGTCTTCCGGATCCTTAGGACAGGGACTTTCAGCAGCAGTTGGTATGGCATTATCCGCTAAGATGCGTGGCAAGGACTATCGTTCTTATGCACTTTGCGGTGACGGCGAGATTGAAGAAGGACAGATTTGGGAGGCTGCTATGTTTGCGGGATTCCGTAAGTTAGACAATCTCGTAGTGATTGTAGATAATAATGGACTTCAGATTGATGGTAAGGTGGATGAAGTGTGTTCTCCTTATCCTATAGCTGATAAGTTTGCAGCATTTAACTTTCATGTAATCTGTGTAGATGGACATGATTTTGATGATCTCAAGCGTGCTTTTGATGAAGCCAAGACGGTCAAAGGAATGCCTACGGCAATTATTGCAAAGACAGTCAAAGGAAAAGGTGTATCCTTCATGGAGAATCAAGTTGCATGGCATGGTACTGCTCCGAATGATGAGCAATATGAGATTGCAATGAAAGATTTGGAAAGGATGGATAAGTAAAATGCCTGAGATTAAGAAAATTGCAACAAGAGAAAGTTATGGAAATGCTCTGGCAGAATGCGGTGCAGAATATAAGAATCTTGTAGTGTTAGATGCTGATCTTGCAGCAGCAACAAAAACAGGAGTATTTAAAAAAGCATTCCCGGAAAGACATATTGATTGTGGTATCGCGGAGTGCAATATGGTTGGTATTGCAGCAGGACTGGCTACAACCGGAATGATTCCATTTGTTAGCAGCTTTGCAATGTTTGCTGCCGGACGTGCATTTGAACAGGTACGTAATTCTGTAGGTTATCCGCATTTGAATGTGAAGATTGGTGCAACACATGCCGGTGTTACCGTTGGTGAAGACGGTGCAAGTCATCAGTGTAATGAGGATATTGCATTAATGCGTACAATACCAGGGATGGTAGTGATTTGTCCAAGCGATGATATTGAAGCAAAGGCGGCAGTACATGCGGCAATGGAATATAATGGACCAATGTACTTACGTTTCGGACGTGCAGCAGTTCCTGTAATCAATGATAATCCTGAGTATCATTTTGAGATTGGAAAAGGTGTTGTACTCAAGGAAGGTAAGGATGTAACTTTGGTAGCAACAGGTGGTTGTGTATCTGCCTCTTTGGAAGCTGCAGAGCAATTAAAGGCACAGGGAATCGATGCCGAAATTATCAACATTCATACCATCAAACCTTTAGACTCTGAGCTGATAATTAAGTCAGCTACAAAGACGGGATTGGTTGTTACAGTAGAAGAACATTCTGTGATCGGCGGTTTGGGAAGTGCTGTTGCAGATGCTTTGAGTGAGAATCATCCTGTACTAATGAAGAAAATTGGCGTTAATGATGTCTTTGGAGAATCCGGCACAGCAGCACAGCTTTTACACAAATTCGGATTGGATGCAGAAGGAATCTGCCAGTCAGTTACAGAATTCTATAAGAAGAACAAATAAATCATAACTATGGAGGTAAGGTCATGGAAAATATGCCCAAAATTAAGATCGGTATTGTAGCAGTCAGCAGAGATTGTTTCCCGGAGAGTCTTTCGGTAAACAGAAGAAAAGCATTAATTGATGCTTACAAGGCAAAATATGATGCAAGTGAGATTTATGAATGTCCAATTTGCATCGTTGAGAGTGAAATCCATATGGTACAGGCATTGGAGGATATTAAGAATGCCGGCTGTAATGCACTTTGTGTATACCTTGGAAACTTTGGCCCGGAAATTGCAGAGACACTTCTTGCAAAACATTTTGATGGACCTAAGATGTTTGTTGCTGCAGCTGAAGAGGACATTGCAACCCTTTCCTCCAGTCGTGGTGATGCATATTGCGGAATGCTGAATGCAAGCTACAATTTGAAGTTACGTAACATTCGTGCTTATATTCCGGAGTATCCGGTTGGTACTGCTGCAGAATGTGCTGATATGATTCATGAGTTTGTTCCGATTGCCAAGGCAATTGAAGGATTAAACAATTTAAAGATTATTAGCTTTGGTCCAAGACCTTTGAACTTCTTGGCTTGTAATGCTCCAATCAAGCAGCTTTACAACCTTGGTGTAGAGATTGAAGAAAACTCCGAATTGGATTTGTTTGAAGCTTTTAAGAAGCATGAGGGCGATGCTAGAATCCCAGAGATTGTTAAGGATATGGAAAACGAGCTGGGCGCTGGTAATAAGAAACCTGAGATTCTGGCTAAACTTGCCCAGTATGAGTTGACTTTAACTGACTGGGTTGAGGAACATAGAGGATACCGTAAATATGTAGCAATTGCCGGTAAGTGCTGGCCTGCATTCCAGACACAGTTTGGATTTGTTCCCTGCTATGTAAACAGCCGTCTGACAGGAAGAGGAATTCCGGTTTCCTGCGAAGTAGATATCTATGGTGCATTAAGCGAATTCATTGGAACCGTTGTCAGTGAAGATGTTGTTACTTTACTTGATATCAATAATACAGTTCCTAAGGAAATTTATGATCTTGATATTGCAGGTAAATTCAATTACACATTAAACGACACATTCATGGGATTCCATTGTGGAAATACCTGCTCTAAGAAGCTTAGCTTCTGCGAGATGAAGTATCAGTTGATTATGGCAAGAAGCCTTCCGGAAGAAGTTACACAGGGAACCCTGGAAGGAGATATTGTACCTGGAGATATTACATTCTTCAGATTACAGTCCACAGCAGATGCACAGATTCGTGGATATATTGCACAGGGTGAAGTATTACCTGTTGCAACAAGATCCTTTGGTTCAATTGGAATCTTTGCAATTCCTGAGATGGCAAGATTCTATCGCCACATTTTGATTGAGAAGAACTATCCTCATCATGGTGCTGTTGCATTTGGACATTTTGGAAAAGCAATTTATGAAGTATTTAAGTATATTGGTGTACCGGTAGAAGAAATCGGCTACAACCGTGCCGCAGGAGATCGTTATCCTACGGAAAATCCGTTTTCATAACGAATGTGAGTGAATAAATTAACGAAAGGAAAGAAGACCGACCGTATCAGATTCTGATACGGTCGGATTCCCAGAAAGACATGGCGAAATTATGTGAAAACAAAGAGAGATTAGATCAGTATAGAGCAAAAGCCAAGGAGCTTGTTAGCAAGATGACACTCGAAGAGAAAGTGTCGCAAATGCTTAATGAAGCACCTGCTATTCCCAGACTTGGAATTGCTGAGTATAACTGGTGGAATGAAGCTCTTCATGGAGTTGCGAGAGCAGGTGTTGCAACAATGTTCCCACAGGCAATCGGAATGGCGGCAGCTTTTGATGAGGACATGATGGAAGTAGTTGGCGATGCCATTGCAACAGAGGGCAGAGCGAAATTTAATATGCAAAAGAAATATGGCGATGCTGATATTTATAAAGGTCTGACTTTCTGGGCACCTAATATCAATATTTTTAGAGATCCTCGCTGGGGACGTGGTCATGAGACATATGGAGAGGACCCATATCTGACAACAAGACTTGGCGTACGCTTTGTGGATGGATTACAGGGAAAGGATGAGAAATATTTAAAATCTGCAGCATGCGCGAAACATTTTGCAGTTCATTCAGGACCGGAAGAAATCAGACACAGTTTTGATGCGGTTGCAAGTAAAAAGGATATGTACGAAACCTATCTGCCGGCATTTAAGGCATTGGTAAAGGATGCTCATGTGGAAGCAGTCATGGGGGCATATAACAGAACAAATGGAAAGCCATGTTGTGGTAATGAAGATTTGTTACAGGATCTTTTACGTGATACCTGGGGCTTTGATGGCCATGTTGTATCTGATTGCTGGGCAATTAAAGATTTTCATGAAGGACATAAAGTAACCGATACACCGATAGATTCAGTAAGTATGGCTGTAAATCATGGTTGTGATGTTAACTGTGGTAATTTGTTCATTCATTTAATTGAAGCAGTAGAAGAAGGCAAGGTCAAGGAAGAAACAATTGACCAGGCAGTTGAACGCTTAATGATGGCCAGAATCAAACTTGGAACCATTGGAGAGGTGACGGATGATCCCTATGCCGGCATTTCATACAATGTGGTAGATTCTAAGGAAATGAAAGCGTTAAATCTTGAAGTAGCTGAGAAGAGTATTGTTTTGCTGAAAAATGATAGTCAGGCACTTCCTTTAGACATCACAAAACTTAAGACAGTTGGTGTGATTGGACCGAATGCGAACAGTCGTGCTGCTCTACAGGGCAATTATGTAGGAACAGCATCCCGATATATCACGGCACTCGAAGGTATCCAGGATTATGTTGGAGATCAGGTGCGTGTGCTTTATTCACAGGGATGTCATCTATATCAGGACAGAGTTGAGCCTTTGGCACATATCAATGATCGTCTGGCTGAAGTTAAGGCTGTGTGTGATGAGAGTGATGTTGTAATTGCATGTCTTGGTCTGGATGCGGATCTGGAAGGCGAAGAGGGCGATGCCGGAAATGCATATGCAAGTGGTGATAAGCCGAACCTGAATCTTCCGGGACTACAGCAACAGATACTGGAAGCTGCATATCAGAGTGGAAAGCCGGTGATTTTACTTTTATTGGCGGGAAGTGCACTTGATGTCAGCTGGGCTGATGAACATGTTGCAGCAATTGTACAATGCTGGTATCCGGGGGCACTTGGCGGTAAAGCAATAGCAAGGGTGCTTTTTGGAGATGCGAATCCCCAAGGTAAGCTGCCGGTTACGTTTTATAGAGGTTTAGATGGACTTCCTGAATTTACTGATTACAGTATGAAGGGACGTACCTATCGTTATATGGAACAAAAGGCTCTTTATCCATTTGGATTCGGCTTAAGCTATACCAGTTATTCCTATGACTTTGTACAGCTGAGTCAGTCTGTTATTACTGAGCAAGGAATTACCATTCGTGCTACAGTAAAGAATACTGGAGCACGAGCAGGTATTTGCACAACGCAGGTGTATGTTAAGGCTTTACAGGCAGACACACCCAATGCGCAACTGAAGGCGTTTGGCAAAGTCACACTGGCGGCAGGAGAGTCGAAGGAGGTTACATTTAATCTTCCTTTGGAAGATTTTGCACTGTGCAATGAGGAAGGTAAGGCAATTGTTCAGGAGGGGGATTTCCAGATTTATATTGGAGATTCACAACCCGATGCAAGAAGCATTGAGTTAACAGGACAACAGCCATTATCTGTAACTGTAAGTTCTGAAAAAGAAATTTGTCTGTAATATTGAAATAAGGGAAAAAACTTTCGGATTTGCAATGCGCCATAGCGAAGTTATTATATAGACAACTGGGATGAAGACTAACATGGGTAATAACTAAGCTTTTCATAACGGCGACAGATCCTAAAGCACCCTGGCCAACCCCACACTAATCCCCCGGCCAGGGTACGGAAGGGTTTGAATCCGAAGATCGTGGATTCGTTAAAAGGAACCATGCAGAATCCAGTCGAGAAATGTCAATGCCGCATCCGTTCTGGTTGAATTAACCGGGAAACAGAAGATGCAGGTCTTGCCTTGCTCGAAGGAACCACAGGCGGCAAGAATTGGGCTATCTGTTACATCATATCCTAAGGCAACGTTGCCAAGGTTATCATCATCTGATTTATCATTGGCAGTAAAGTCATGATATATTAACCGGCCGGTCTGCGAGAGCATGCCGGCTGGTAGTATTTTGCTTAGATCCATAAGAAATCCATTATCGGCCATTGTTCTAAAATCATCTTCATTACAAATTATAAAATCAGATTCCCCGGCTGACAGATTGGCAAGCATGCGACTTGCGGCAATATAGTTATCCGGATCATACTGTGTTGTGGAACAGAAATAAATTACGCCATCCTCTGCTGTATCAGAAGCGTAATTTAGAAAGGCCGTCTTTAATTCATCGTCAGTATAGACTGATTCATTGGGAGCATTGATAAAATCGCCCGCGAGTATTGTTGGTGGTGCGAAAAAAATGGTTTTTATCAGAATCGCAAAAAATAAAATACATGCAACACTAATTATTGCAGGTACTTTGAAATAATCAAGATAGTATAAGAATCGCTTGGACCAAGGAAGATTGCTGGCTTCCTTCAGGTGACGACGTTGTTCAGATGCAATAGGATCTAAATCCGATTTTTTCATGATATTCTCCTCTGTATTTTAGTCACCCCACAGCAAAAGTATAGGACAGAATGCAAAAAAAGTCAATCTGGAGGGACTTTGTAGATAGTGTAAGTTTATTGTAGGAATAAAATAGACAGACTTGCCCTGATGTGTTTCAGATTTTTTGACTGCCTTTATTTTATCTGTTTTATTTTTCTTTTACAATCCCCAAATATGATT
>JAKQFQ010000378.1 GCA_029558315.1 Bacillota bacterium | reverse complement strand
ATCCAAATAGAATTAAAGCAGTTATTCTAAATCAGGTTTCAAAGGCGATGTATCCCACCTATAAAGATATGATTGAGGAACAGCTGAAGATTAAAGTGCTTGGATTTATGCCGAAGGAACCAAAAGCTATGCTAGAAAGCAGACATCTAGGACTTGTTACGGCAGGAGAGCTGGATGGTCTTCAGGATAAACTGGAACTTTTGGCATGTAATGCGGCTGAATGCATTGATATAAAGGGCTTTCTTGATATTGCAAAGAGTGCTGAGCCATTTTGCTATGAGATGATTGAGATAAAACCTCAGTCAGGAGTGAATATAGCAGTCGCTAAGGATAAAGCCTTCTGCTTTTACTATGAAGATAGTCTTAGCCTGCTGACAAGGCTAGGGGCCAGACTAATCCCGTTTTCTCCATTAAGTGATGAGAAGCTGCCTCAAGATATTGAAGGACTGATTCTTGGAGGAGGCTATCCGGAGCTTTATCTTGAACAACTAAGTAATAATGAAACTATGAGAGACAGCATATATAAGGCAAGTATAGAAGGCCTTCCAGTCTATGCGGAATGCGGTGGATATATGTATCTTGGAAGAAAAATTATGGATTATCAGATGGTAGGAATTGTTGATATGTGCTGTGAGATGACAAACAGGTTGCAGAACTTTGGATATGTTACATTGACAGCTGATAGGGATACGTTGTTGAAAGAAAAGGGCGGACAAACTCCCGCACACGAATTTCATTACTCCATTAGTGACAATAAGGAGCATGTACTATCAGTTACCAAGCCAAACGGCAGAAGCTGGAAGGGAGGATACAGCACAAATAATATTTTTGCCCTCTATCCGCATATTCACTTCTGGGGAGATATTCATATGGCACAGCAATGGATTAAAAAATGTGAAGAATACCGGAATAGTAAGGCAATGGATGATTAACTAAGGGGTGATTAGGATGGAAGTAAAAATTAAGAAGCCTATTGGAGAAGAGATGTTAAAGGCTAAGAAGAGATGGGACAGCTTGGCAAAACCTTTAAACAGCTTGGGAAGCTGAACCAACCTGACAGGACAGATACTGCTGATGTAGTTATAGAAATTGTATTTGGAATTCCAATCTTTTGGAAGGGGGAGGTGTTACAGTCATGAAATTACTTAAAAGTGCTGTTGTCAGTTTTTTCCTGTATTCTATTATACCCATGCCAAAAGTAGAATGGGACAAGGAAAGTATGAAATATACTTTTA
>JAKQFQ010000369.1 GCA_029558315.1 Bacillota bacterium | reverse complement strand
ACTCCCTTCCCCGGCGGAGTGGTGGCCAGCGGCTCCAAAGTGGGCTCCAAGTACAAGTTCCTCAAGGCCTCCACCAACACCGCCTTCTGCACCTCCCTTCGCGAGGATGGAGTCTGCACTCTGACCGAGGATGTCTCCGCTGTCTTTGAGATAGTGATCAACGGCGTCTCCAAGGAGGCCATCAGCGCAGCGATGAAGGCGGGAATCAATGCTGCCTGCCGTGTGCCCGGGGTCCTGAAGATCTCCGCCGCGAATTATTAGGGTAAATTGGGCAGCCATCAGTTCCCATTGCATGTAGTGCTGGAATAGACTTCTCTTTTTTTTTGGAAAATTAGACTTATTACTATTTTGATTTTAGAATCAGATGTTATCCAGAATTTCCAGATCCTCCCTAGAGTTACAAATATGCTAGCTTATAAAATTAATAATGATTAAGTAAAGGTTCTGAACATGCCTAAGGACATCTGATTAGAACTGACGACAGCTTTATATCTATTACCTCAGAGATAACAACATTGCCTGAAAACAAATTAATTGCTGATATTAAGCAACAAATCAATAAGCACAAATCGGGTAAAAGGCCATGAAGCGAAGCAGGGAAGCTATAATAACTGAAATACTTGAGGTTTGCGTGGAAGGGGCAACCAAGACCAGAATAGTGTATCAGGTTAATCTTAACTTTCACACAGTGAATCCTTATCTAGATTTACTTATTAAAAAAAACTTGGTAGAGCGCTCAGAGGAAAGCTCCAATATTTATAAAACCACCTCTACAGGCTTAAAATTGCTAAGAGAGCTGAAATCAATTCAGAGCCATATTCCTGAAATATATGATTCAGATTCTGGAAAACACTCTGGTTTAGTATTAGGGTGAAGGAAGAGCTTGATATCGATCAACGCAAGGATTATGGCTTAGTTTGCAGTTCTTCTATTCAAATAGGCGTGGTGAGAGGATCATCCGTTCCAAAATATAAATCTCTGATCACCCACGTCTTAAAGGCCAGCTTGTTCGTGAACCTAGGCATTCTATCTGCAAAAAATTTTCAGCATCGCCCTGAAGAGCGATGCCTTCAAGCCCGAAAAGTCAATTCTCTAGGCGGGTATAGCACCGGAAGCTGGAGCCTCTTGAGTGTTGCTCGAAGAGACTGAGATCTGGGCATCATTGCTTTTGTTGCCGCAGGTCTCACAAGGGGCTTTCTTAGGAGTCTCGATCAGGGTGTTTATTTTTATGGAGCTGTTTTCACCCTGGCCACAGGTAGGACACGGTTCTGATGTATTTGTCGGCAATGATGAGACATCATGCACACCGCTCTTAGCCAAATTCACCAGATCCATCGTGGTGACAAATGCTGCATTCTTGGACTTGGCATAATCCATGAATTTATTCAAAGCATCCAAATACTCTCCAGAGCCAGATAAGGATGTGGTCAAGCTGATAACAAGTGGCTCATCTTCGCCCTGAATTTCATCAAATTTGCCAACCAGAGCATCATACCATTGAGTAGCATCCAGGCCATTTTCCTCAAAGTAGCTGTCTTGGAGAACCACTTTCTTATCGGATACAGTATAAGTGCTCACAGGCACGGCATAGAACTTATATCCTTCTACCAAGTAAGGCCAGACATCATCCTCATGCCCGGGTGCGTACATAAGCCCAGCCTGAAAACCGGTATTATACAAGATGCCAATAGTATCAAGGGCCTTGTATGTCTGCTCGTTTTGGTCAAAGGACTGAGGCATGAAGCCATATACAGTTACTTCATTTTGGCCACATACTTTGCATGATTCTACGTAAACCTTTGACAATTTCAATGAGGCCAGCTGATCTTCATAGGACATGGTGCCGATCTTTTCTCCAGAATGGTTTCCGGACATGGCTAGCTCGAATTTTGAGGAATGCCCTATTCGAGTGATGTCCAGACCGATATCAGAGATTACAACATCTTGAGTTGCGAAAACTGTAGCCACCAAATCTCTCATCCTGATCTGGTCAAAAATATCCTCGAGATTTTTTTCTGCTATCGCAGCTTGTTCTTCCGTCGCGGATGGAGGCAGCTCCGCATCAATCATCAGATTAATCACTGTAGGATTATCCGAAGCCTGAGATGCTCCTAGCATCATTGTTATAAAGATCAGCCCTAGCAAACTTCCTAAGATCAAAGCTCTCATAGCTATCACCTGTAAATTTTTCTTTTTTCCTTGAGATTGGCCCTCTGCAATACAACCTCAACTTCATGTTTACTTGCTAGTTAATAACGGTTTCTGATGAAATTATGCTTCATAAAGGTATAGCGGATAAGTATTAATTATCAGTATTTAGACTATGCTTTCCAAGCCAAAAACATATAAAATTAATTCTTAAGAAAAGCTTAAGTATCAGTGCAATTGATAAATGATTAATTAGAATAAGCTTTTGAATTAGGGAGGAATAGATATATGATGAAAAGAATGATTGCTGCTGTTAGCATTCTAGTTATGCTGGCAGCATTTGTATCGCCCGTATTGGGTGCTTGTCCATCGTCAGTTTCGGCCTCAGCGGGATCCACCATTACCTTTACGGAAACCGCAACAACCCCCGCAGAATATATCTATGACTGGAATCAAGGTACATT
>JAKQFQ010000363.1 GCA_029558315.1 Bacillota bacterium | reverse complement strand
TTTTGCATATGATCAACAGTAATAATATCACAATTACCGGTAGCTGTAACAAATATATCAGCATATTCAACCGCATCTTCTACAGTCTTTACTTCATAGCCTTCCATTGCAGCCTGTAAAGCGCAAATCGGGTCAATCTCTGTAACTATTACGCGAGCTCCAAAGCCTCTCATGGATTGAGCACAGCCTTTACCCACATCTCCGTAGCCACAGACTACAACAACTTTACCGGCAACCATAATATCGGTTCCACGTTTGATACCATCTGCCAATGATTCACGACAGCCATACAGGTTATCAAATTTAGATTTGGTAACTGAATCGTTTACATTGATAGCTGGGAAAAGTAATGACTTACTCTCCAGCATCTGATACAATCTGTGAACACCGGTAGTAGTTTCTTCACTGACACCTTTCATCTTTTCAGCGATTTTATGCCAGCGTTTTGGGTATTTCTCCATATCTTCCAGAGCAGTTCTCTGTAAAATGGCAAATTCTCTGTTATCTGTTGTAATCTCAGGGATTTTACCTGTTTTTTCATATTCATTTTCAAGACGGTAGCCTTCATGAATCAAAAGGGTTGCATCACCTCCATCATCAACGATTAGATCTGGACCGCATTCTTCATCAAAAAGTAGAGCTTGCTTTGTGCACCACCAGTATTCTTCCAGTGTTTCACCTTTCCAGGCATAAACAGGAACTCCTGCTTTAGCAATGGCTGCCGCAGCATGATCCTGAGTGGAAAATATATTACAGCTTGCCCAGCGAACATCTGCACCCAGCTCAACCAAAGTTTCAATCAAGATTGCTGTCTGAATGGTCATGTGCAAACTGCCCATGATCTGAGCCCCTTTCAGGGGCTTTTCTTTTCCATACTTTTCTCTTAATGCAATTAAGCCAGGCATTTCTTTTTCAGAAATGATGATTTCTTTTCTTCCGGCTTCTGCAAGTTCTATATCTTTTACTTTATAGTTCATCTGTCTCTCCTGTTTCTGTCATGATCTCTACCACCACGATTATCTCTGTCGCGATTATCACGATCTCTGTGATCACGGTCACGATGTCCGTCATTACGGCGATAATCAGGGCGGTCAGGTCTTTCAGTTCTTTCAGGCTCTTCACCAGGTTCTTTCATACTCAGAGAGATTTTTCCTCTTTCTGAATCAATCATACGAACTTTTACCACATCACCTAGTTTAAAGAATTCTGTAATCTGTTTGCCACGAGGAACAGGTAATTGAGATATATGTGCCATACCTTCTTTGAAGCCAAGCATAAATTTAACGAAGATACCAAAGCCTTCTATACGACTGATTTTGCCTTCATACCAAACATTTCTCTGAGGTTCGGTGATAATAGCTTCAATCATGGCACGTGCCATATCCAGATTTTCTTTGTTTGGAGATGCAACCTGTACCAGACCGGTATCATCAATATTGATTTCAGCTTTAGTCTGTTCAATGATAGATTTGATTGTTTTACCAGAGGAACCGATAATCTCGCCTATTTTGGAAGAATCAACCATAAATGATTCAATTCTTGGTGCATAAGGAGATAATTCTTTACGTGGCTCAGGGATCACCTGAGTCATAAGATCTAAGAGGTATTTACGGGCATTTTTTGCTTTTTCAAGTGCAATTGACATAATCTCTTTGGTTATACCTTCGATTTTAATATCCATCTGCATAGCAGTAATGCTGTCTAAAGTACCGGTAACTTTGAAA
Organism: Bacillota bacterium; assembly: GCA_029558315.1. Lineage (GTDB taxonomy): Bacteria > Bacillota > Clostridia > Lachnospirales > Lachnospiraceae > NK4A136. The sequence goes on along the minus strand of JAKQFQ010000363.1, from coordinate 1,013 downwards.
TCCATATCTCCAAGATGATCTTCAAGACCCTGAATATCAGTCAGAACGATGAAGTCATTGCCTTCCATAATCAGACCATTTGCGATACCGGCAACAGGGGCTTTGATTGGCACACCGGCAGCCATTAATGCCAAACAGCCACTACAAACAGAAGCCATTGAAGAAGATCCGTTTGATTCTAATATATCAGATACAATACGAATCGTATATGGGAATTTCTCATCTGAAGGAATGATCTTTTCTAATGCTCTTTCTGCTAAAGCACCGTGACCTAATTCACGACGACCGGGTCCTCTTAAAAATCCAGCTTCACCTACACTATATGGAGGAAAATTATAATGCAAGAAAAATTTCTTTTTATATTCATCATCAAGACCATCAATAATTTGCTGATCTGAAGTTGAACCAAGGGTAACGGTTCCTAATGATTGTGTTTCACCACGGGTAAATAAAGCGGAACCATGTACGATTGCAGGTAAGGTATCAATTTCAATACTAATAGCTCTGATCTCATCAACGCCACGTCCATCTACACGATTTTTGTCATACAGAATTCCATGTCTGACGTATTTCTTGATGAGTTCTTCAAATGAATTATTGATATATCTTTTCTTTGTTTCATATTCTTCAGGTGTTAAATTCGCCTGATACTCAGCAATAATGGTTTCCTGTAAGGTATCAAAAGCGTTTTGTCTTTCATGTTTTCCTTTGGTTAAAGAAGCTTCTTTTATTGCCTGACCCCATTTAGCTTCCATTCCGCCAATGATTTCTTCAGGAATAATATCAAGTATAACTTCCACTTTCTCTTTACCAATTTCCTGTTGCAGTTCAGTCTGAAGTTTACAAATTTCTTTAATCACTTCATGACCGGTATAGATTGCATCCAGCATAGTTGCTTCATTAATATCATGACATCCAGCTTCAATCATCACAACAGAAGATTCAGAACCGCCTACAGATAATTCAAGTTTTGAATTTTTCATTTGTTCAATTGTTGGATTAACAACAATCTG
>JAKQFQ010000356.1 GCA_029558315.1 Bacillota bacterium | reverse complement strand
GTTGGAATTACAAGTTCACTCAAATAATCAATTCCCTGTAAACTAACCATAATATCAGCAACTTCATTCTTTGCGGTCGGATGCCATCCTGTGGTGACTGTCATTGTGACATCGCCATCCATAATTGAGACATCATCAATCGTTGTATCAATAGGAAGGATTTCTTCCAAATCACAAATGAACTGATATACTTTCTCATTATCTGTAACTGTAGAGAGTTCAAATTGCTTAACTACAATATAGGATGCTTTGGCCGATTCATAAGAAACTACCATTGCTTCAATATCTTCAATTTTTGCAATTTTTTCTTCCAGTTCGGTTTTCTCGTTTACAGCATTCATATACTGTATTGCAGTAACTGAAACCCATACAACCATAACTACTGCAACAAGGATAAACAGAATTCTTAAGAGTTTAACCATGTTACCGGAATCAAAAGAGGATTGACTTCTGCCAAACTCAACGCACAGATTCATAGGTGCAATAACAGCACCAATATTGGGCAGGTAACGAAGTACTTCTTCTGCAGTCAACGCTGCCTGACCCTTTATAGAAACACCTGAAAGAGTTTCAAAATGCTGAACCGGGGCTCCAAGCTCTCTTTCTAAGATCTTCTCAATTCCGGCAATTGCACTACCTTCACCAAAGATCTTGATTCCCTGAAGAAAATCATTCTTATTCTTTGTTCTATGATATTCAACTACTCTTCCGATACCGCTTACCAAATATTGCACTGTTTCTGCGTATTCTTCGGCAGTTACATGCTGTTCCAAAAGCGATTCATTAGACAATAATGTCTTTGCATCCTTTTCAGAAATCTTCTTAACATCCATTAACGCATTAATAACGGCATTCTTACCGTATGGAACGCTTCTCTGAAGGACAAGCGTCTTTCCTCTCATTACGTTAACAAAAGTAGCATCTTTTTCGATCTGTAAAACCAAATCAGTACGGTTCTCTGCCATCTGCATAGAAAGCAGCTGAATAACAGAGTTACCAAAATAATCAATGCTGTTTATCGTAAACTTCAATTCATCTGCTAATTCATGATAACACTTAATCAAATCATTAGGTGCTGCAACAGCTGAAACTCTGCACTTACGTCCGGTCACATCTGAAAACTCCTCTAATACAGAATATGCAAATACATAATCTGTTGCGTTACTCATCGGGAAATACTCCCCTGAATTAGCCTGTAAAATCTGTTGAAGCTTCTTTGGGCTCTTTACATATGGAATCTCGACATCCTTGCTCGCGATCTTTTTACTAGTAACAGTAAAGATTACTTCTTTTGCAGTAAAGCCTCTTCCAAAAATAGATGTTCTGATTGCTTCTGCAATCGCGGTAATGTCTACAAGATATCCATCATTCACACTGTTATCAGGTGCTGCGATTTCTGCGGCATTACTAAGGACTACTGTCTTATTGCTGTTCTTCTGCATTTCAGCAATTCTAATTGCATCAGATCCAACATAAATAGACAACACTTTATTAGCCATCCTTATTGCTCCCCTTTCATAGTGAGTATAGTAATTTATTTAATAAACCGGATGAAACATCCGAACTTATCCAACTTTAGTTCTCATCAAAAACATTATGTAAGTATTAATTATTTTATCTCCCCAACACATCGCGATAACTGATGCCGCCGAGAGATACGGGCCAAATGCCAAAACATGTTCTTTCTTTGTAGTCGCCATGACAATGCTATGTATCACTGCCCCAAGAATTGATCCAAGTGCCATTACAAGGAGTATTTGTTTCCAGCCAATCAGGAGTCCTACGGTTGCCATCAGCTTAATATCGCCGCCGCCCATCCCTTTGCCTTTCGTAACCAATGCAATCAGCAAAAAAACGCCGCTTACCAAAAACATTCCAATAATATGTTCCGGCCAGTTCCGATAATCAAGAGCTGTACCCAATGATCCAATCACCAGAATCAAAACATTAAACTGTACTGGAATCTCAAATATTGCTATATCGATTACAGATAATCCCACCAAAAGTGTAGACGTCAGAGCATATAGCAGAAATAACGTGCTAACTCCATATGTATGAACAAGTATAATCCAGATGACTGAATTCACAGCTGTAATCAAAACAGTTTTCTTTGAAAAAATCTTATGTTTTAATTGCAGTAGCCTGTCATCATAAGCCGAAATCAACAATCCTGTTATTATACCGCTCAAGCAAGCAATTATATAGGAAAAAAGAAATCGACTTTCCATCGCATACCCCTTCAATTCACAATTCTCAAAGCATGCCAATCACACACTCTTCCAGTTATGGTTCATTATAACAAAAAAATAAGTTATCGTCTAGTATTCTTTTGTTATAAGTGGTATTTTTCCTTAATATTCAGCATTATTGACAACCGTTCATAAAGTATTTCGTTAAAACTTCAATAAAACTTACGTTTCACCTTATTTTATACGAATTTGATTGCCCGATACTGCAAGAAAGGTTATAATAAAAAAAACATTTTTTCCTATTATAATATATTTCAAAGCGGAGGTACTTATGAACCAGGATTCAACACTGTCAAATACCAGGAACTTTTCTTCCCAATCTAGTCGGAAGTCATATCATGATCCATTTTTCTTCCCTTTTTATGCTTTTCTGTTAACTGTTTTCACCTTTGTAATTGCTTTGGCTTTTCTAGGAATACTCGGTTATCATAATAACACCATTCTTCGAAGCGATCTTTTCGGTCAATATATCGGGTTTATCCAAATGTTTTTACGTGTGCTTCGAGGCGAGGAGAGTTTTTGGTATTCTTTCTCCATCTATCTCGGTTCCGGAACTGCGCTTACTTATGCTTATTATACGATTAATCCATTCAATCTGTTATATTTGATTGACGGAATCTCCATTCCCGCTATGACTGCAATTATTGTAACATTGAAATTAGGCTTGTGTGCTGCAACGTTTGAAATATTTGCCCAAAAGGTCTTAAAAAAACGTAGTTTTGACACCGTTCTGTTTTCTATGTGTTATGCACTCGGAAGTTATGCTGTTACCATGCATTATAACATAATGTGGCTAGACGCCATATACCTTGTTCCAATTATTGTGTGGCTAATCTTCCGCCTCGTCAACACCGGCAAATATCTTGCCTTAACCTTCACGTTTTTCTATTTATTTATTACCAATTTCTATATGGGTTATATGGTAGGAATTTTTAGTTTTGTTGTTTTTATTCTTTATTTATTATATCGTTTTCCATTATCAGATCGCTCCAATATCAAACGCTGTTTTTTAATCGGAATAAAATTCGCTTATTCAGCGCTTCTTGCAATTGGTATTTGTGCATTCATATTGGTTCCAACAGCCAGTTTTCTCTTTGCTAACATGGCAGAAGATAATGCTTCTTTTTCCGAATTACAGCCATCTTTGTTCGATATGTTAAACAGTCTCTTTATCGGTGAGATGCAGACATTAGATACGCAGGTCCCGTTATTATATTGTGGAATTCCCATCCTACTGCTGCTTCCTTTCTATTTTATAAGCAGAAAAATAGAAAAAAAAGAAAAAATCTATGTCGGAATTGCAATCGCTTTTCTGATAATTTGTATGATTTATCTTCCGCTATATAAATTCATGCATGCATTTGACTACCCTAACATGTATGGTTTTCGTTTTGCTTTTCTTCTCGTATTCCTTCTGGTAGCTCTTGCCTGTCGTATATATGCATTTGTCAATGAAATCAACCACCGCCATTTATTCCTATACGCCGGTTGTCTTATTGTCTTCTACTCTGTTATGATCCAGATGCAGGCATCAGGCTTAATTGGTGTCCTCTATACGAATTCTCAGAATGGACTGTTAATCAATGCTTTTTTCATTATCCTTTGGGCACTCCTGTTCTACTGCATTCAAACTAAAGAATCCAGAAAGCGAATCTGCATCATAGCCAGCTCCTTACTTCTAGTTATTGAATTATCTGTAAATGCTTATCTTTGTATTGTCAAAGAAGAACATCCCTGTGTTTCAGAGGATCGCTACAATCAATGGTATCAGTCGGAATCAGATGCGCTCAACCAGATCCAAGCCTCCGATTCCTCATTCTACCGTGTCCATGTAATCAACGAGGAAAGCTACAATGCCGCATCACTTTGGGGTTTTAATGCTACCACCACTTTCTCATCCTCAGATAATTATCCCCTACGGCGTGCATTATCTTCTCTTGGCATTGCAACAAGTAATCGTTTTATTTCAGAAATTGGTTATACCCCAATAACCAATATGTTATTTGCCGCAAAATATTCCATCGAGGTTACTCCTTATGAAAGCATAGCGTCGGCAAACACAGGAATCGTTCCTGCAGTCGTTGAATCTAATCCTTATTCCTTGTCTCTTGGATACATGGTGAGCCCCTACATTACAAGCTATGAGCCTTCAGCAAACCCATTTTACAATCAGGAATACCTCCTTTCTTCCATGTGTGGAACTGCGTACTCTTTCTTTGAGCCTATTCCCTTAGATGAATTATTCATTGAAAAAGAAAATGTTGATTATAGTTACTTTGCTGATTATCTTAATTTTTATCATCTGTCTGATTATTATAGTAGTGGCCAGATTTCTTTTGCCGCACCACACCAAGATGGTAAAATCTTCTACATTTGTTTCCCCCAGGACAATCCATCTTCTCTCGACACATCACCAAGAATCATTGCCAAAAAGTATGGGATTGACGAAATAGCGTTACTTGCATACGGTGCTATCGCAGAAGGTGTAACTACTGATTTGTATGAGCGACCGAGCGATATTGTAATCCTCTATTTCCTGCCCGAAGGCCTTCGTGATTATTCCTGCAATAACATGTACACATGCTACTATAACGGAACGAATCTTGAAGCTGCTTATCAGGATCTTGCCAAAGGTAATTGGAATATAACCAATTACCGGGATGATTGCATAACCGGTACTGTTGCAGCAACAGAAGAACGACCTATTCTCTTTACTTCCATTCCTTATGATAAAGCATGGCATGCATATGTAGATGGTGAGGAAGTCCCAACCTATTCTGCGGTTAGCGATGCATTCCTATCAGTTTTGCTGACACCCGGAGAGCACACAGTTACTCTTCAATATGTCGCTGGTGGAAGTGATATTGGTCTTATGATAACAACATTCAGTATTGCTCTCCTGCTGATCAGTGTGCTCCTTAGTATATGGCATGGCAAAGACAAGAAGTCTTCCCAATGATGATTTGATTCGTTTATAACGAAAGCATTAATTATAGTAAAAAGAGATTAGTCCAGACTTGGCTAATCTCTTTTTACTATATATACACTATACTTCCAACGCAGTTCTCCCATGCAATACACCGCTACTCACATGCATTATTCTCTTAGACTGCTTGTGTCCATGTGTTCTTTCCTTGCTGTCTTGCTAAATCTGACTACCTTTGACACGATTGGTTACAGCAGATGTTGTTGTTTCTGTAATACGAGACATGCTAAAACTGATTGATTGTTCGCCCCTTCACTCCAATTTCCATTAAAAAAACTTCTTCACTGCTATGGGTTCGGCTGAGTTCCTGCAAGAAGCAACTTTACGGCTTCATCTCTTTTTGGCAGACCTACCAAACAGAATCCAGCCTTATATGTGATTTCTGTCCGTCGGACCAAGCGTTTGCCTACAACTTCCTTCAGATTCCACCTCACGATGGATACCCTTGTTGTTCGGCTATACACTTCCTCGTTGCCAAGGTATGTTCAGGACTTTCACCCGTTAGAGCGCGCCATGGTGCACAACAAAAAAAGAGCTAAGCATATGCTTAGCTCTTTTACTCGTTAGTGAACTAAAACTTAGTAAACACCAATGTTGTAACCTGTAGATGTCTTTGATCCACGGCTATCTGTGTTAGGAAGCCATACAGAACATGTGTTGTTTGTAACTCTTACTGATACAACGCTTGCACCATGAGATTTCAAAGAACCAGCGATTTCTGTACCACTTGAGATTCCAAGGATATCACAGATTGTTCTTCCTAATGTGTTACCTGTAACGAATGAGCTAGCTACTGTACCACCTGTTAATGAGTTGTAGAAAGTTGTTGTGTCAGTAGCAGCTACTACTTCAGGATCCATACAAGCTGTGATAACTGCACCATGTACTGCATCAGCAAGCTGTGTATCGGCTGATACGTTTGTTTTCTCGATGTACTTAATGAGCTGAGGTGCCATAACACCTACTAAGATTGCCATAATAGCAATTACGATGATAAGTTCTACGAGGGAAAAACCTTTGTTGTTCTTCATTTTAACATTCTCCTTTTCTTTCTTCTTTTTTTTGGTTTGTTTTCTGTAACATTTCTGTAATTAGAGAATAGCATTTATTATCAAAGCTGTCTAGCGATTTTTTTTCTTTTAAGATTTAATTTATTAAACCTTTTGCTCATGCTCATTTTTTATTGATTCATGCATCATGAATAAATAAACACATTTCATCTTGTTCTTATATCAATATAAATCCGGTACTGAATTTCGGACAAAACATTGGCATTTCAGTCAATCAGCTTCATTCTTTCCCAACATGCATTTCCCTTCTACAAAAAACAGAGATCCCAAAGGACCTCTGTCTAATCTTCATCTTACATCAAACTATCGTACAGTGTTAACATAGGTTGCATAATACCAATTACAAGGAATCCTACAACAACAGCCATTACAACAATAATCATTGGTTCTAGCATTGTCATCAACTGTTCTGTTGCCAGCTGAACATCCTCTTCGTAATAAGTAGCAACGTTCTCCAACATTGTCTCTATATTTCCTGTTTCTTCTCCAATGGAAACCATATGGATAATCATTGGCGGAAATAGACCACAGGTTTTTAATGGTCTTGACAAAGGTACACCTCGCATAACCTGTTCCTTTGCTTCTCTCATTGCTCGTTTGTACAACATATTTTCCATGCTTCGTCCGGTTATATCAATTGCATCAACCATCGGTACTCCGGCTGCCAGTAATGTACAAAGGGTACGTCCCAATCTTGCACAGGCAGATTTTGTTTTAACGCCTCCAAGAACCGGAATCTTCAATGCCAGTGCACTTGTTACTTCTTTACCCGATTCTGTTCCGGAGTAAGTCTTAAATGCCAGGAATAATGCAACACAGATTAAAAGTACCAGCCACCACCATGCTACGAAGAAATCACTGATATGAATAATTGCCATAGTTATTGCCGGCATTTCTGTATCCAAATCAGCAAACATTCCCATGAAGATAGGAATAACGAAAATCATCATTGCCGCAATTACCAGAATCATAACAAGAATCAAGATAATAGGGTAAGTAATGGCTTTCTTAACCGCTGACTGTAATGCTGCATCCTTCTCAAACTGAATTGCCATTCGATTGAATGCTTTATCCAAGCTACCGGAGGCTTCACCTGCTTCAACCATATTGACAAGCATTTCCGGGAAAACTCCTCCTTGCTTACGCATCGCATTAGCAAGTGCATCACCCTTGGAAATATCAGTATGTACAGCCTTGATAGCCGATGCAAGAGTTGCATTATCTGTCTGATCGCCCAACATTTCGAAAGAATCTACAACGCTTACACCTGCTGCATTAATACTTTCAAACTGATGACAAAATACAGAAAAATCTCTAGGCTTAACCTTGCCGCCAAAATGAAAATTAAATTCCTTCTTCAGTCCGTTTGCCTCTTCACACTGAACAATGACATACTTGTCATTCTTAAGCATTCCCATTGCAGCATCTCTTGATTTGGCCTCTAATGCGCCTTTTTTCTCTTTTCCATCAGGTCCTATGACCTTGTAACTATATTGTGCCATATGCTCCCACCTTTACTATATTTTTTATTTGTTTATGCTTCAGGCTCCTCTTCTGTAGCCGTTGCTTCATTCGCCGCATCCATATCGTATGCAACACGAACCATCTCTGCAATTGAGGTAATTCCTTCAACAACATTTCTTGCGCCTGCCATACGTAACGTATGCATACCTTCCGAAACAGCAGCCTCCTGTATCATTTCAGCGGTAACAGTTTCGTGAAGAATTCGACGAATCTTTGTAGAGATAGGCATGATTTCATAAATAGCTCTTCGTCCTTTATAACCAGTTCCGCAGACGTCACATCCCTGAGGTTCATATATTGTTAATGGTTCACTGCCTTCATATCCAAGTAAAATCTTCTCACGCGCAGTAGCTTCATGCCCCACCTTGCATAATGGGCAAAGTCTACGAACCAGTCGTTGTGCAATGATACCAACAACAGCATCTCCAATCATATAAGATTCTACTCCCATATCAATCAGTCGGGTAACAGAAGCTGCTGTAGAGTTTGTATGCAGTGTAGAAATAACCAAATGTCCCGTAATAGATGCCTGAACGGCAATCTGTGCTGTCTCACCATCTCGGATCTCACCAATCATGATAATATCCGGATCTTGTCGTAAGATAGAACGAAGTGCAGTAGCAAAAGTAAGTCCTGCTTTTACATTAACCTGTACCTGGTTAATTCCCGCAATATTAGCCTCGACTGGATCTTCTACCGTTATGATATTTACTTCCGGTCGATTCAACTCATTCAAAACTGTATAACAGGTAGTAGACTTACCGGAACCGGTAGGACCTGTAACCAGAATAATTCCATGTGGGTTATTCATGATACCATCCAGCTTGGCTTCATCATCCGGATAAAGACCCAGATACTTCTTTTCCTGTGTCAAGCCTTGTTTTTTGGTAAGTCGCATTACGGTTTTCTCACCATACACAGTTGGCAAAATAGAAACACGGACATCGAATTCAACTCCATCTACAACATATGTAAGTCGACCGTCCTGCGGTTTTCTCTTTTCCGAAATATCCAATCCGGAGATAATCTTAATACGCGCTGTCATAGCATTTAGCATATTGGAAGAATACTCCGAGTCTTCTCTTAGCATACCATCCACACGGTTACGAACACGCACGCTATGTTCCAATGGTTCAATGTGAATATCGGAAGCGCCTTCACGTACAGCAAGCTGAATCAGTGAACGAACGATTTTTACAATTGGAGCATCTCCAACAGAATCATCTTCCTCATCATCTTCTCCCCCAAACTCAGCCGCATGTTCTGCTTCGAACTGTTCTGCAGCTTCCATTGTTGCCTTCTTACCATAAATCTTATCCAGTACAATGGTAATTGCTGTCTGGGTTGAATAAAACGGTTGTACTTCCATACCGGAAGCCATCTCGATATCATCAATTGTTCCCAGATTGGTCGGATCTGACATAGCCACATAAATAATATTGATATTATTAGGGTCAAATCCAAACGGTAAAACTTCATGCTTCTTAATTAAAATCTCCCCAACTATCTCCAGGGCTTTAGGATCGTAATTCTTTAATGCCTCTGGTTCAACCAGTTGGTATCCCATCGTAGTACAAATAAAATGAGCAAACTCTTCCTGCGATATATATCCCATCGCCATTAAAGTTTCTCCTAATTTTGTACGCCTTGTTTTCTGCTCTTCCAACGCTTTCTGGAGCTGCTCTTCCGTAATTTTCCCGGCATCAACAAGCATATCTCCCAGTCGTTTTTTGGCGCCAAATAATGCCATGATATTATCCTCCTATCAAAATTGGCATAATAAACGAGTGTATAAACGCACTCATACCAACATATTATCTCATATTTTCGAAGAAAATGGAATATGAATTTTTCTTTTTATTCCATATTAATTCGTTTTGTAATTATTTAACAAGTTTTCTTTTAATCATTGTGCATAATATATTGTATAAATTGGTAATCCATCCACAGTTTTCTCTGAGATCATACTTTGATTATCAATAAGTCCTTTGGTTTCATCTATCCCGGCATTTCTATATTGTAAAATAATATATTGTGCTTCTCCCGGCAAGTCTGTAAAAGTAATCCTTTGACGTTCCTGATCTGTTAATAAATACATGGATGTCCTGCATAAACAGAAAATCTTTATGTTGTCCTGTTTATTGATTTGAAGAATTTCTTCCATCGCGTCATAAGTTGAAACAAACCAATAGTCTCTTTCAAAGTTGTCCTTCTCATAAATTCTTGCAATTTCATTAAAATATACATATCCGTACGGATGGTTTTGAATCATCCATCCCACTGTAATCCCCATAGCAATTCCAATGACTCCCAGAGAACCGATTTGTATGATTCTTTTCTGTTTTTGTATAACGCTCCAAAGGAAATCAATCCCCTTTACCGTAATTACAAACCCAAGCCCATACATAAAATAGAAATGGCGCCAGCCATCATATTTGACAGGTTGAAGTATCCCATCCAAAACAAGTATCATAATAAAAATTATCACAAGAGAATTTTCGTATAATTTTTCCACTTTACTTTTTCTATGTTTCAAAACGATTTCTGTAATCTCTTTAACTGTACGCCATCCTCCAATACAAAATAGTATCAGGGTCAGGATTGGGGTTGTAATTACCATCCACTCAATTAAATAATACCATGGTAACTGATTGGAT
>JAKQFQ010000240.1 GCA_029558315.1 Bacillota bacterium | reverse complement strand
ATCTTCTTCCTGTTAGATAAAATAAGGAGGAAAGAATATGTACAAAACATTTAGTATCGAAATTGGCGGACATACACTCAGCGTTGATATCGGACGTGTATCCGCACAGGCCAATGGTGCAGCATTTATGCATTATGGTGAAACCACAGTATTATCTACAGCAACCGCTTCTGAGAAGCCAAGAGATGGGATTGATTTCTTCCCACTTTCTGTAGAGTATGAAGAGAAGCTCTATTCTGTAGGAAAGATTCCGGGAGGATTCAATAAAAGAGAAGGTAAGGCATCAGAGAATTCCGTCTTAACCAGCCGTGTTATCGACAGACCGATGCGTCCTTTATTCCCTAAGGATTACAGAAATGACGTTACATTGAACAACCTTGTTATGAGTGTTGATCCTGAATGCCGTCCTGAATTGGTCGCTATGTTAGGATCTGCTATTGCAACCTGTATTTCTGATATTCCATTCTGCGGACCTTGTGCAACAACACAGATTGGTCTTGTAGATGGCGAGCTGATTGTTAACCCGAATCAGGAACAGTGGAAAAATGGAGATCTTCAGTTAACTGTTGCTTCAACAGCCGAGAAAGTTATCATGATTGAAGCCGGAGCAAATGAGATTCCTGAAGCATTAATGTTAAAGGCTATTTACATGGGACATGATGTCAATCAGACATTAATTGCATGGACTAATAGCATTGTTGCAGAAGTTGGTAAGGCTAAGCATGAGTACACCAGCTGTGCAATCCCGGAAGAAATGTTTGCGGCAATGAAAGAAATCGTTACGCCTGCCGAGATGGAAGTAGCTGTATTTACAGATGAGAAGCAGATAAGAGAAGCGAATATCAGTGTAATCAGAGATAAGATGGAAGCAGCATTTGCCGATAAGGAAGACTGGCTTGCTATTCTTGGAGAAGCATTGTATCAGTACCAGAAGAAGACTGTAAGAAAGATGATTTTAAAAGATCATAAGCGTCCGGATGGTCGTGAGCTTACTCAGATTAGAAAGCTTGCAGCTGAAGTAGATATTATTCCCAGAGTACATGGTTCTGCTATGTTTACTCGTGGACAAACACAGATTTGTAACGTATGTACTCTTGCACCGTTATCAGAAGTTCAGAAAATTGATGGACTTGATGATAACGAAAAGGCAAAGAGATATATGCATCATTATAACTTCCCGTCATACTCTGTTGGTGAAACAAAGGTTAGCCGTGGACCGGGACGTCGTGAGATTGGACATGGAGCCCTTGCAGAACGTGCATTGATTCCGGTACTTCCTACAGAGGAAGAGTTCCCTTATGCAATTCGTACTGTATCAGAGACATTTGAATCTAATGGATCTACATCCATGGCTTCTACCTGTTCTTCCTGTATGTCATTGATGGCTGCCGGAGTTCCTATTAAGAAGATGGTTGCAGGTATTTCCTGCGGTCTTGTAACAGGCGATACAGATGATGATTTCGTATTACTTACCGATATCCAGGGGTTGGAAGATTTCTTCGGCGATATGGACTTTAAGGTTACCGGAACAACAGATGGTATTACTGCAATTCAGATGGATATTAAGATTCATGGTCTTACCAGATCTATCGTAGAAGGCGCAATTGGCAGATGCCGTGATGCAAGACTCTTCATCATGGAGAACTGTATGAAGCCTGCTATTGCAGAGCCACGTAAAACAGTTGGAACTTATGCACCTAAGATTATCCAGATCAAGATTGATCCGGAAAAAATCGGTGATGTTGTTGGACAGCGTGGTAAGACTATTAATGAGATTATCGCACGTACCGGTGTAAAGATTGATATTACTGATGCAGGCGCAGTCAGCGTATGTGGAACTGACAAAGAGAAGATGGATGAAGCTCTTGAGATGATTAAGATTATCACAACTGATATTCAGGAAGGTCAGATCTTTGCAGGTAAAGTAGTCAGCATCAAAGAATTCGGCGCATTTGTAGAATTTGCTCCTGGCAAGGAAGGCATGGTTCATATTTCCAAGATTGCGAAGGAAAGAATTGAACATGTTGAGGATGTTCTTAAGATTGGTGATGAAGTTAAGGTTGTATGCCTTGGTAAAGACAAGATGGGACGTATGAGCTACTCCATTAAGGATTGTGCTCAGAACTAATCTGATTGATCTAATAGGAAAGAGACACCGTTACGATAACCGTAACGGTGTTTTTTAGGTTAAATACCGCTTCATGACCTTTAAGGCCTCCTTTTCAAGCCGTGATACCTGCGCTTGTGAGATACCAATCAGATCAGCAACTTCCATTTGGGTTTTGCCTTCAAAGAAACGCAGTGTTACAATCTCGTTCTCACGCTCATTTAACTGCTTCATGGCATCTACTAAGGAGAGCTGTTCAATCCACAGCTCTTCTTTGTTTTTCTTGTCTGATATCTGATCCATCACATATAAGGTATCACCACCTTCTGTATAGACAGGCTCATAGAGACTCATGGGACTCTGAATTGCGTCCAGAGCATAAACGATCTCTTCTTTGGACAGACCAATCTCTGTAGCAATCTCGCTAATGGTTGGTTCTAGAGAATTCTTTCTTGTAAGGTAATCTCTGGCATAGATTGCCTTGTAGGCAGTATCTTTGAGCGACCGACTGACTCTGATGGAGGAATTATCTCTTAGAAAACGACGTATTTCACCAATAATCATAGGAACTGCATAGGTTGAGAATTTGACCTGAAGACTTGTATCAAAATTATCGATCGCTTTGATCAGACCGATACAGCCAATCTGAAATAAATCATCTGCATTTTCGTTGCTTGACGCAAAACGCTTGATAACACTAAGAACGAGGCGCAGATTGCCATGGATGAAAAGTTCTCTGGCATCATAGTCCCCCTTTTTGATTCGTTCAAACAAAGCCTCTTTCTCCTGGGCTTTTAAGAGTGGAAGTTTAGCGGTGTTAACGCCACAGATTTCAACTTTTTGAATCGCCATAATTGACACCATCCTGTTCTGTGATTTGTATGAAATTAGCTTGCTCCAAGCTCGCTGGATTTATACCATCAATTAAGGATTATTGTTCATTGAAGATATTTGGTATGAAATAGAGGGAAACAAAATAAAGTATAAAAAAAGGAAAATATGCAATATGCTGTTTTCTGAATTGAAATCAAAAGAAGTAATCAATATGAAAGATTGTAAGAAACTTGGGCATGTTTGTGACTTGGAATTTGACCATTGCACAGGTTGCATCAGTAAGATTATTGTGCCTGGAAAAGGGAAACTTTTTACATCCTTTTGTAATGAAACAGAATATGTCATCAGCTATTCGGAAATATGTAAAATAGGACCGGATATTATTCTTGTGAATATCTGAACGAAATATAGATTATGTGAACTAAATGAAATAGAAAACATACATTTCTACGCGATTTTTTGGCATTGCCCTAAAAGGAAAATAGTTGACATAAATGAAAAGTATCAATATAATACTATTTATATGATTTTGTTTCATGTGGGAAGAACGGACTAGGAGGGAAATATATGAAGTGTCCATTTTGTGGTCATGAAAATACCAGAGTAATTGACTCAAGACCGGCGGAAGATAATAACTCAATTCGAAGACGTCGGGTATGTGATGAATGTGACAAACGTTTCACTACATATGAAAAAGTGGAAACAATTCCATTGATTGTAATCAAGAAAGATAATAACAGAGAGGCTTATGATCGTAAGAAGATTGAAGCAGGAGTTCTTCGTGCATGTCATAAAAGACCAATCAGTGCAGAAGCAATTACCAGGCTTGTGGATGAAGTGGAAACAGAAATATTTAATCGCGAAGAAAAAGAAATTCCAAGTGATGTGATTGGCGAGATTGTTATGGAGAAGTTGAAAAATCTGGAAGCGGTTGCATATGTAAGATTTGCTTCTGTATATCGCGAATTCAAGGATATCAATACATTTATGGATGAATTAAAGAAGGTTTTAAAATAATTAAGAGGAGTCGCAAAGGCGGCTCTTTTTTTGAACAATTCCTGCAGGGATACTAATTTGAGACAAGAATCAGTTAATAGTAGTAGTCTCAACATTTTTCTGTTAAAATTATATCAATTACAAAGGAAGGGAGGGGGATTGCATGGACATAGAACAGGGCTACTATGTATATGAAAATGCGGAAATGGCAAGACAGGCAATTCTGGAACTCGAGAGAATAGAACGACTTGAAAAACAGATTGATTATGATAAACCGCAATTGGTATATCACCTGTATCAGAAAGTCATTGACAAAGGAATCTTTCATACACCGGAGGGATTTATTTATCTGGTTCATTTGCGCAAATATCTGGAAGAACATGAGAGCGAATTAGGTGGGCCAATTGCGGGAATCCCTGCGGGGCTGCTCCCGCTTCTTCCAATTGACGATAAAATAAAGGTGCAGAGAAGTACACAAAGCGTTAAAAAGGTACAGGTGAATTCTACAAAGGAGAAAGTACTGGGATATCGCATTGTCATCCTTTTTCTGATTGCTGCAATTATTGGGATGTTTATCATATCCAGTATGAGTGACAGCCCTACGATTCTAAATTATGAACAGGAAATTCAGAATAAATATGTAGATTGGGAAGAACAGCTTGAGGAACGGGAGGCGCAGCTTGCAGATTGGGAAAAGGAATTGGAAGAAGAACAAGAGCAATTGGAAAAGTAACGTCACATTTTTTCCATATTTATTTGATATAATATTCCTTATTTCCTAGAAAGGCGGTATCCAAATGGATAAGATGAAAATTCTTGTTGTAGACGATGAGAGCAGAATGCGAAAGCTTGTGAAAGATTTTCTGGTAAAAAAGGATTATGAAGTGATAGAAGCTGAAGATGGAAGTGTTGCGTTAGAGTCATTTTATGATATCAAGGGAATCAACTTAATTATCTTAGATGTCATGATGCCTAAGATGGATGGCTGGCAGGTATGCAAGGAGATTCGTAAGACTTCGAAGGTTCCAATCATCATGCTTACAGCAAGAGGCGATGAACGTGATGAATTGCTTGGATTTCAACTTGGAGTGGATGAATATATCTCAAAACCGTTTAGCCCTAAAATACTTGTTGCCAGAGTAGAAGCAATACTTCGAAGAACGAATAACGGTGCCGGTGAGGCTAAGATAGAAGCGGGAGGCATCGTGATTGATATGGATGCGCATGAAGTATTTGTCGATGACGTTTTAGTTGAATTATCCTATAAAGAGTTTGAACTTTTGGCTTACTTTTTGGAGAATCGTGGTTTGGCATTATCACGTGAAAAAATATTGAATAACGTATGGAATTATGATTATTTTGGTGATGCAAGAACGATTGATACTCATGTAAAAAAACTCCGTAGTAAATTAGGAGAAAAGGGAAATCTGATCCGGACAATCTGGGGGTTAGGATACAAGTTTGATGCAGAGGATATCAAAGAACCATAATAAAAAACACAAGAGAAATATTGGGGGTAGGTATGAAGGTTAGAAAGATTAGTATTTCACGAAGACTGATATTATTAATTTCCATTCTGACCTTGATTTGTTCAGCGATTTTGGGTATCTGTATATATCAGATGGAGAAAAACAGCCTGATTACAATATCCAAGAAGAATGGAATGGAACTGGCTGCCTGTGCGGCTGCGGCTGTTGATGGAGATGCATTTGCTCAGATTACAGAGGGAATGGAGAACAGTGATGAATTCCAACAGGTTTATGATGTCCTGGCCGGGTATCGTGATAATAGTAGTATTGAGTATATTTATTCTATGAAACAGCTTCCGGATGAGAGTGTGGTATTTGTTGTAGATACAGATACGGAGGAACCAGCTGGAATCTACGAGGAATATGGAACGTTAGATAAGGTAACCGAAGCTCTGACAACCAAAACGACTACTGCAGATGATGAAGTGACGACAGATGAATGGGGCAGTTATTATAGCGCCTACAGTCCTATTTATAATCAGGCTGGAGATGCTGTGGGAATTGTTGGCGTAGATGTCAGCATAGACTGGATTAATGCGCAGCTTTTTGCTGTACGAAACATTATTCTGCTCATCTGTATTCTATGTGTTGCATTTGGTGTGATATGTGCAGTAGTGATTGGTAATGGAATCGGTAAGAATTTAAAGATTCTAAATAATAAAATCACGGAGTTAAATACCGGAGACGGTGATTTTTCCAAAGCAATCAGGATGAATAGCGGTGACGAGCTTGAAGTTATTGCCGATAATGTCAATCTGCTGCTAAATGAATTTCAGAATTTGATATTGTCAATTTACGGCACCTCGGACCGTATCTTTCAGAATGGTAACCAGTTGAAACAGATTACCAACAGCAATACAGCGAATTGTTTTAATATCAATTCTGAGCTGGGAAATATCAGTGCGAATATGGAGGAGTGTGCGGCAAGCAATGAGCAGGCGCTGGAGAATCTTCGCCATATGGTTGATGCAATTCAGGCATTGGAGAATAAGACGACAGAAGTCAGAACTTATTCTGATGAAATCAAGAGACAGGCAAGTCAGGTAATTACCGATGCACAAAACAGCAGAAACAGTGCGGATGAGAAGATTGTTCTGTTGCAGGGGCATCTTGAGGAAGCAGAGCGTAATGCGAAGAAAGTTGCAGTAATAGAGCAAATGACAGAGCGAATTACCATGATCGCACAACAGACAAGAATCCTGTCATTAAATGCCAGAGTAGAAGCAGGAAGAGCCGGAGAAGCCGGTAAAGGATTTACTGTTGTTGCCGGAGAAGTTGGTAAACTGAGTGAAGAAATAGAAGTTACAGTAAAAGAAATCAGTGAAGCCAATCGCGAAGTGGTAGCAGTGGTAGAGCAGCTTGTGAAGGAAATTAAAGCGATTCAGGATTTTGTTAATTCAAGTGTCCTTGAAGATTACAGGTGTATGGTGGCAATAGGAGAACAGTATAGCGCTAATGTCAGTAGAATCAGTGATGAAATGGGCGATCTTTTACAGGAGACCAGTCAGATTAATGAGAATATTAATGGCGTGAAAGATGGTATGGAAGAGATTGGTAAAGCTGTTAGTGAGAGTACAGATAATATTACGCAGATTGCGCAGCTTTCAGAAACGGTTGTATCCGGTATGAGAGAACTTGACGGTGCCGCAAGCCAGAATGAAGACAGTGCAAAGGAACTTAAGCAAGGTGTAGAAAAGTATAAAATTACTGAATAGAAAGCAGGAAATATAATGCGATATTCTATAAAGAAACAATTAGCTTTTATTTTTATTTTTCTTATGAGCGGGACAATTCTGCTTTGCTGGTTCACCAATGTTTTTTTCCTGGAACGCTACTATATGTTAAGTAAAAGACAGGATCTCATGGATGTCTATGTGACAATTGACCAATGGTACAATGATGGAAAAATCAATACCGAGGAATTTGACAGTGAAATGTTGAAAATATGCAGTATTTATAATATTAGTTTTATTGTTACTGATGCAAGTTCTAATATTGTAAAGACTTCAATAAATGATTCTGAGGAGTTTAATCAACAGCTTCGGGACACCATCTTTGCCAGAGGCGATGCCAATTATGAGGTGCTTGAAGAGGGCGACAATTATACAATCAGTAATATGAAAGATCCCATTAATGATATCGAATATATGGCAATGTGGGGAGACCTCGATGGCGGTAATTTCTTCATGATTCGAACGGCCATGGAGGGAATACGTGACAGTGTAAGACTGGCCAATGTCTTTTTGCTGTATGTTGGGTTGAGTGCAATTGTCATTGCCAGTCTTGTGATTTGTGTTGTCTCATCAAAGATTACAGATCCAATTCTGCAATTGGCAAATATTTCAGAAAAGATGACCAATCTTGATTTTGAAACAAAATATACAGGCAGAGATCATAATGAAATTGCTGTCCTTGGAAAACATTTCAATCAGATGTCTCAAAAACTGGAGGATACGATCTGTTGTCTGAAAATGGCAAATATGGATTTGCAAAAAGACGTAGAGAATAAGACCAAAACTGATGAGATGAGAAAAGAATTTCTCGCAAATGTTTCGCACGAATTAAAGACTCCTATCGCGTTGATTCAAGGATATGCGGAAGGACTGAAGGAAGGCGTCATTGATGATCCGGAGAGTTGGCAGTATTACTGCGATGTCATAATGGATGAAACCAAGAAAATGAATCACCTGGTTAAGAGACTGATTACGCTAAATCAGATGGAATCCGGTAATGAATTATTTACGATGGAGCGTTTTGATATTACAACATTGATTGATAATTGCATTCAATCGTCAGAAATCCTGACGAAACAGGCAGAAATCAAAGTTTTCTATGAAAAGGAAAATGGAATTTTCGTCTGGGCAGATGAATATCTGGTGGAAGAAGTGTTCCGCAATTATTTTAGTAATGCAATCAATCATGCTTCCGGTAATAAAGAGATTCATGTTAAAACTAATTTAGATGAGAATCATGTCAGAATCAGTGTGTTTAACACGGGTAATCCAATTCCGGAAGATAGTATCGAACGGGTATGGGACAAGTTTTACAAAGTTGATAAAGCCAGAACGAGAGAGTATGGCGGAAGTGGAATAGGACTTTCGATTGTAAAGGCGGTTATGGAATCCATGGGGCAAAACTATGGCTGCAGGAATTATGAGGATGGCGTAGAATTCTGGTTTGAACTGGACACGAAATAGCGGTTGCACCATAATTGGCAGAATGATACAATATTACAAAGGGAAAGGTGTAAAGATGAATATGAAAAAATTCAGATATTTCCTCCTTCTGCTGTTTAGTCTTGTCATTGTACCTGGATGTTCCACGAATGCGATTCCGGATATGACAGAAGAAGAAACTCGGCTGGTAGAGGAATATGCAGCGCAGTTATTACTGAAGTATGATGCCAATTATGAACCGGCTACATTAACTGAGGAAGAAAAGGCGCAAGAGGAAGAAAAACTGCAGCAACAGGCGGAACTACAAGCACAGATTCAAGCTCAAAAAGAGGCCGAGGAAGAAGCCGCAAGAGCAGAGGAAGAGGCTAATGGGTCAGCCTCTGGAGAAGGTAATAATGAAGAAACGGTAGTGCCGGAGTATATCGATATTGATGAGTTCCTGGGCTTAAGCGGTCTTGAGATTAACTATGTGGATTATCAGGTTTGCGGAAGTTATCCAACAGATACCAGTGAGAATGACTGGCAGGGGGTTGCACGTGCAAGTGGCTCGAATCAGTTAGTGGTATTCCATTTTTCTATCAGTAATCAAAGTGGAGCAGATTATCTTCTGGATATGGCTTCCATGGATACGCGATTTACATTTCGTGTGAATAATAGTATTAACAAGACTGCAATTACGACGTTGTTAACGGATGATATGATTATGTATCGTAATACGATTCCAAATGGAGAGACAATAGATGCTGTTATGCTAATTGAACTTTCTGCGGAGGATGCCAATGCTATTTCGCAGGTTTCTTTGGTTATGAAGTATGATGGGCAGCGTGCAGAAACAACACTGTTGTAAATACTTGTTTGTATAGACTTTTGGTTAAGGGAAGTGTTATAATATATAGGTGTAGACTATACTAATCTTTGAGAGGTGGATGTATGGATTCTAAGATTTTATTGGAAAATGGAACCAATGAGTTGGAGATTTTGGAGTTTACTCTTGGCGGAAACTCATATGGTGTTAATGTAGCAAAGATTCGTGAAATAATTCCATATCAGGCGGTAACGCCAGTGCCGAATGCCCATCCAAGCGTGGAAGGCATTTTTATGCCACGTGAAGTAATGATTACGGCAATTGATCTGAAGAATTGTTTGCAACGTGGGGAATCAGATAATAAGGGACTCTTTATTGTTACTAATTTCAATAAACTCGATATTGCGTTTCATGTAGAAGAGGTTGTGGGTATTCACAGAGTGTCCTGGATGGATATTATCAAACCGGATGCAACGATTTCTAATTCTGAAGATGGAGTTGCTACCGGAATCATTAAAATTGATAATAAGTTAATCATTATTTTGGATTTTGAAAAAATTATATCAGATATCAGTCCGGAGACCGGACTTCGTATTGAACAGATCGAGGCAATGGGACAACGAGATCGCTGTGATGTTCCGATTCTGATTGCGGAAGATTCTGCTTTGCTGAATAAGCTAATTGTGGATTCCCTGTATAAAGCAGGCTACACGAATTTGACGCATACGGAGAACGGACAGGAAGCATGGAATTTTATATGTAAATGTCGTGATGAAGGAACACTGGGAACACATGTTAAATGTGTAATAACAGATATTGAAATGCCTTTAATGGACGGACATAGATTAACCAGATTGATTAAGGAGAGTTCAGATCTCAAGAATATTCCGGTCATTATTTTCTCTTCTCTGGTAAATGATGAGATGAAGAGAAAAGGAGAACAGCTCGGTGCTGATGCACAGTTATCTAAACCGGAGATTGGCAATCTCGTACTAAAGATTGACGAAGTTCTGAATAAATAATGAAGATGATGTAAGAGCCGGGGGACAAGTTCTCCTGGCTCTTTTTGAATAAAGAAATGAAGAAAGGAACCGAGTTAAATGAATGTAGAAGATAGAATGAAGAACAACATCAAGGAGGCGGATAAGGTATTAATCGGACTAGGGAATGAGCTGGATGTCGATTTTGACAAATGGAATGCCACGCATTACCCCGATCGGATGCAATTACCGGAATGGACCAATGGCTATTTGCAATTACTTGCCTTACAGATGGGAGCTGCCAAGCAGCAGAAGATGGCTTTTGATAAAATAAAAGAACAGATTGAAGGAAAGGATTTCTATATCGTCTCATTGGGAATGGATGATGCAGTATTTCAGACTTTTTCGCAGGATGAACCAATTGTTACACCGTGCGGAGGCTTACGAAGCTTACAATGTCAACAAGGATGTTGTAAAGAACTGTGGCCGGTTGAAAACAGCGGTTTTAAAGTAATGGAAATGTTAAGAAAAGACAGATTGACTGAGGCAGAACTTATGGAACTTGAGAAAGACAGACCGCATTGTCCCAATTGTGGTGGGGTGTTAGCGTTTAATAATCTTTATACAGACCATTATCTGGAAGAGGGATACCTTACGCAATGGGGAGAATACAAGAAATGGCTTCAGGGAACTGTGAATCGTAGCATTTGTATTATTGAACTTGGAGTAGGAATGCGTTTCCCTTCAATTATTCGTTTTGCTTTTGATAAACTGGCTTATTATAATCAAAAGTCAATATTTTATCGTGTACATGAGAGCTTGTATCAGCATACCAGTGAGAATGCACAACGAGGAATTTCTGTGCGAAAGAATGCTTTGGAATTCTTACTTCAGGACTTTTAGAATTGTCCAAACCTAGTGTTTATGGTAGAATAGTGGTAGTTTATTGATGAAGTACGTT